>SVMW01000008.1 GCA_015067215.1 Oscillospiraceae bacterium
TCACCAGCCGTGACGAAGACTTTGCACAGTGGTATACAGATATCTGCCGCAAAGCAGAACTTGTAGACTATTCTTCAGCAAAAGGTTTTGTTTATGTTCGTCCATACGGCTACGCAATCTGGGAAAATATCCAGAAATGTCTGGACAGACGTTTTAAAGAAACAGACCACGTAAATATGGCACTTCCGCTGCTTATTCCTGAAAGCCTTTTGCAGAAGGAAAAAGACCACGTTGAAGGTTTTGCACCTGAAGTTGCATGGGTTGACTACGGCGGAAAAGAAAAACTTGAAGAACGTATGTGCGTACGTCCTACTTCTGAAGTTTTGTTCTGCGAACACTGGAGAAACGTGCTTCAGTCCTACCGTCAGCTTCCATTCCTTTACAACCAGTGGGGCAGCGTTGTAAGATGGGAAAAAACAACCCGTCCGTTCCTCCGCAGCCGCGAATTCTGGTGGCAGGAAGGTCACACACTTCACGAAACACAGGAAGATGCTGAAAGAGAAACAATGCAGCAGCTTCAAACATACGCTGACTTCCTTGAAACAGAAGCTATGATTCCTGTAATCAAAGGTAAAAAGACAGACAGCGAAAAATTTGCAGGCGCTGTTGCAACATACACAGTTGAAGCTATGATGCACGACGGCAAGGCTCTGCAGAGCGGTACAAGCCATTACTTTGGCGATGGTTTTGCACGCGCATTTGACATCACATTTGCTGACCGTAACAACGGCCGCAGCTACCCACACCAGACATCCTGGGGTATGTCCACACGTATCGTAGGTGCTATCATTATGGTTCACGGTGACGACGAAGGTCTTGTTCTCCCACCGGCACTTGCACCACACCAGCTGGTAATTATTCCTGTTGCACAGCACAAGGAAGGCGTGCTTGAAAAAGCAAATGAACTTAAAGACCGCCTCAAAAAGCTTTACCGCGTAAAACTTGATGATTCTGACAACCAGCCAGGCTGGAAATATGCTGAATACGAAATGAAAGGTGTTCCGCTCCGTCTGGAAATCGGCCCTAAAGATATCGAAAAAAATCAGTGTGTAATTGTTCGCCGTGACAACAGAGAAAAAGCATTTGTATCCCTTGACAATCTTGAAGCAGAACTTGAAAGAATTTTCAAGGAATATGCAGATGCACTTTATGCAAGAGCAAAAGAAAATCTTGTTACAAGAACGGTTGAACTGGAAAAAATGGAAGATATCATTGCTCAGGCAGACAAAAACGATGGCTTTGTAAAAACTCACTGGTGCGGCAGCGCTGAATGTGAACAGGCAATGAAAGACCGGGCAGGTATGTCCTCAAGATGTATGCCATTTGGCGAACAGGGCGTTAAAAAAGGCGTTTGCCCTGTTTGTGGCAAAGAAACAGACACTATTGTTGTTTGGGGCAAAGCATACTAATTTAATGACAAACTTAAAGGCAGGATAATTCCTGCCTTTTGTTTTTGTAAAATTAATAAATTGGTTCCTTTGTGCAAAGGCGGGTGCCGCAAAACGGGGCGTAGGGCTTATGCTGTTTGAAAATATTTACTTTTCTTGAATAAAATATTTATATATAGTAAAATAATCTCATAAATTAAAAGATTGGAAATATAAGTATGAAAACAGTTTTGGTAACAGGAGCAAGCCGCGGCATCGGCAGACAGATTGCTGTAACTCTTGCAGAAAAGGGATATACAGTTATCGGCACATATAACAGTACCGAAAAAGGACTGGACATAATCAGTAAGTTGCATGATATCATATATATCAAATGTAATGTGGCAGACTACAGTGATGTTTCTGCCTTGTTTGCACATATCAGAGACAGTTTTAAAAACCTTGATGCAGTGGTAAACTGTGCGGGTGTAAGCTGGGTCGGCCTTTTGCAGGATATGTCCGAAGAAGATATTGCAAAACTTGTATCCGTTAACCTTAGCGGCACAATATATATATGTCAGCAGGCGGCAGATATTATGGTCAAGCAGCACAGCGGCAGCATTGTCAACATATCATCAATATGGGGTAACAATGGCGCCAGCTGCGAGGCAGTTTATTCCGCAACAAAGGGTGGTATAAATGCATTCACTAAAGCACTGGCACAGGAACTTGCCCCAAGCGGTATCCGTGTCAACGCAGTATGCCCGGGCGTTATAAAAACCGATATGCTTAACTGTTTCAGCGAGCAAGATTTGCAGTCCCTTGCTGATGAAACACCGCTCGGCCGCCTTGGTACAACACAGGATGTTGCTGACATGGTGGAATTTGTTTTAAGCGAAAAAGCAAGTTTTGTAACAGGGCAGATTATCACCGTTGACGGCGGTTTTGCACTTTAATTAAAAAAGATAAATCAAAAACGACTGAATGAGCAATTTGTGTTCATTCAGTCGTTTTTTATTGTTGTTTTATTTAAGTTATACTTTAAAATACCCCGATTTCGTACCCTGCAGCTTTTGCATTGGCAATCAAATCTTCCAGTATTCTGCTGTTGGTTCCCATAGGATGCAGCAGATAAACAGCACCGGGGTGCAAACGGTCGGTTGTCTTTTTCAAGGCTTCGGTCATATCAGGCTGGTTTGCGTTGTCCCAGTCGTTGTATGCAAAGGACCAGAACACGCTGTGATGTCCGTTCTGTGCGGCAATGGCAAGTGTTTTTTCGCTGAAAGTACCTGCAGGGAAACGGAACAGATATGTTTCATATCCATATTTTTCTTTCACAATATCGTGCACCTTTGTGATTTCAAGGGCTGCATCGGCATCATTCAGAGTGGTCATATCAGGGTGGGACCAGCTGTGGTTGCCTACAGTGTGGCCCTCGTCAATAATTCTCTGCACAATTTCGCCCTGTTTTTCAGCATAGCTGCCTGTAACAAAAAATGTGGCCTTTACATTGTTTGCTTTGAGAACATCAAGGATATCGTTTGTAAAACCCGATTCATACCCAAGGTCAAAGGTGAGATATATTTTGTCATCGTCATTTACAAATACAGCACCAAGGTCGCTGTATTTTTCCTGCAGAGTTACACAGGCGGTTGGCTGGTTGTCGTCATTGAAGCTGACACCGGGCCCCCACACAACACTATCTGCAGAAAGACTGCCGATATCACTGATTGTTACATTACCCAGCACAGTTTTTACTGTTTCCTGCACAGCTTCGCTGCCGGTATCAGCAGTGCTTTCACTTTCACCGGACAAAACAGCACTGTCGGTATTGCTGTTGCTGTTTGTTTTGTCAGAAGAAATATCCTGTGATATATTTTCCACTGCCTGTGTGTCAGAGGTGGATGCAGTCCGCTCACCCATTGAACCGAAAATAGAGATAAATGCGGCAGAAAGCAACACAACACTTACAGCCAGTATAGCGATAAATTTAATAATTTTCATTACTGTACAGCCTCGTCAATAGTTACAATAACACCTGCAGGCAGGCAGGATGCACTCTGGTTGTCAAAATAGATTTCGCCAAAGCCTTCGCACAAATGGTCAGGACACTGGCTGTTTTCAAAATGAATTTTGCCGTCCTTTACCACAAGGGTAACAGGCAGGGTTGTTTCTATATGGTAGGTTTCGTCAACAGAAAGGTCAATTACCATTCTTTCGGTTTTGCCGTTATAGTTTATGTCCACAATTGCCTTGCTGCCTTCTTCTTTTGTTGCATTCATAAACAGAATACCTGCAATACCTGCAACAAGCACAATGCCGATTAGAATTGTATTTATATTAAACAGTTTTTTCATAAAATATTCCTTTCATAAATATCGCCATAATTCTATCATATTATATGTTATAATACAAATGTTTTGTGTTGAATTTGTTTGTATCAGACAGTATAATGTATTTAATGACACAAACTTTAAAGGAGAAAATTTATGGAAAATCTTCACAGTAAAGTAAAAGAATTTGTAAAAGAAAACGAAAGAAATATTGTTCAGGATATCAAGGATATCTGTGCTATAAAAAGTCTCCCGGGTGAGCCTGCACCAAATGCACCTTTTGGTGTTGAAAACCGCAAGGCACTTGACCTTGCACTCGCTATGTCACAGCGTCTCGGTCTTGACACAAAGGACTGCGAAGGCTATCTTGGCTATGCCGAAGTAAAAGGTGAAAGCGACAAATACATTGCTTCCATTGCACACCTTGACGTTGTGCCTGAAGGCAACGGCTGGAAAGCCGACCCGTTTGTTGTGCGCGAGGTTGACGGCTGGCTTATCGGCCGTGGCGTGTGCGATGACAAAGGTCCTGCAATCATCACAATGTATATGCTTAAATTCTTCAAAGACAACTATGAAAAACTGCCTTATACACTCCGTGCTCTTTTTGGCTGTGAAGAAGAAACAGGCATGAGAGATGTGGAATATTATCTCGAAAACTACCCTGCGCCTGTTTTTGCATTTACACCTGATGCAAATTTCCCTGTGTGCTGTGGCGAAAAAGGTATTGCAGCTGCAAATCTTATCAGTGCAAAAATTGAAAACGGCAATGTTGTCAGCTTCACAGCAGGTGTGGCGTCCAATGTTATTCCTGACCGTGCGTCAATCAGCGTTAAAACAGATAAAGAACTTCCACAGGCTGAAGGTATTGAAATTTCTGCTGAAAACGGTGTTGCAACACTCAAGGCTTACGGTATCGGCGGTCACGCTGCTATGCCTGAAGGCACAAAAAATGCAATCGGTATGCTTGTAGAGTATTGCCTTGCAAACGCTCTTTTAACAGCAGAAGAAGAAAAATATTTCAAAGTTTTGTCCGACCTGCATTCATCAACAGACGGCGCAGGTGTTGGCATTGCTTCCGATGACGGCATATTTACACCGCTTACCTGCATTGGCGGTATGATGAAGCTGGAAGACGGCAAATTTGTGCAGAACATCAACATCCGTTTCCCAACATCTATTACAGGCGATGAAATCAAGGCAGCTCTTACTGCAAAACTTGCAGCTGTAGGCGGCACAGTGGAAATGCCAAGAGACAACCCGCCATTCTATGTGGACAAAAATTCTGAACCTATTCAGGCATTGCTGAAAGCATACAATGACATTACAGGCGAAAATGCACAGGCTTACACAATCGGCGGCGGCACTTATGCACGTCATTTCCCATCTGCAGCAGCTTTTGGTATCGAACCAAGCGCAGCCTACCCTGATTATTTCCCTGATTTCATCGGCCCTGTACACGGTGCCGAAGAAGGCTATGACATCAAAGGCTTTATGCGTGCACTGGAAATTCTCATCCTTGCAACCGCAAAACTTATGGAAATTGATTTTTAGTTCATAAAATATGTAAATATAATGCAGCTGTACAGGTAAAAATGTACAGCTGTATTTTTGTGTTGAAAAAAATGGCTGATTGTGATAAAATAATATTTAATTCTTTTATGAATAAAAATTAACTCTGTGTTTATATTTATAAATACAGAAGGGTTAGGAGAAAAGTATGGAAAAAAGAGGACAATTTGCCAGCAAATTTGGCTTCATTATGGCTTCCGTAGGTTCCGCAGTTGGTCTTGGCAACCTTTGGGGCTTCCCTTACAAAGCAGGTATGGGCGGCGGTTTTGCATTTATCGTTGCATACCTTGTTTTCGTTGCATTGGTTGGTATTCCTGTTATGATGTGCGAATTTTCATTCGGCAGAAAGGTAAAAGCCAATGTTATTACAGTTTACAAAACACTTGACAAACGCTTTGGTTTTGCAGGTTATGTAAGCGTTGTTTCAGTTTCACTTATTCTTGGTTTCTACGCAGTGCTTGGCGGCTGGATTATCAACTACACACTTCAGTATGCAAAAGGTTTGTTTGCAAGCGGAAATGCAATTGCAAATCCTGGTGAATACTTTGGTGCGTTCACATCGGACCCTGCTTTGGGCATCTTATTCTTTGTGCTGTTTATGGCAGCAACAGTTTTTATTGTTACAAAAGGCATTGCAGGCGGTATTGAAAAAGCATCCAAATTTATGATGCCTGCACTTTTTGTGTGTCTGATTGTTATCATTATCCGCTCAGTTACACTGCCCGGTGCAGCAGCAGGCTTTGAATTCCTTTTCAAACCTGACATCTCAAAACTTACACCAAAAACTCTTGGTCTTGCTCTGTCACAGATGTTCTTCTCCTGTTCTTTGGGTGTAGGCACAATGCTTACATACGGTTCTTACCTTAAAGACAGTGATAACATTCAGGAAAACGCAATTATTGTTCCGCTTATGGATACAATGGCAGCAATCCTGGCAGGTATTGCAATTTTCCCTGCAGTATTTGCTCTCGGTCTTGACCCTGCACAGGGCCCGGCACTTATGTTTATCACACTTCCCGGTGTTTTCAACGAAATGCCAATGGGTAATATCTTTGGCCTTATCTTCTTTGTGCTTGTTATATTTGCAGCACTTACAAGTTCTATTTCAATGCTGGAAGTTACAACTTCTGTTCTCAGTGAAACAAAGGGTATCAGCCGCAACAAGGCAGCAATCGGTACAGGTCTGGTTATCACATTGCTTGGTATCCCTGTAGCACTCAGTTTCGGCGAACTCAGCCACGTAACAATTCTTGGCATGGGCTTCCTTGACTTCTACGATTTCTGCGGTGAATATATCGGCATGACAATCGGTGCATTGGTAATTGTTATTCTTGCAGGCTGGGTTCTTAAACCAAAATCTGTTTATGACGAAATCGAACAGGGTGGTAAATTCAATGTGAAAGCAAAAGGCTTCTTTAGCTTTACAATCAAATTTATTGCACCAATCCTTATTCTTATTGTTATGATTACAAATATAATCAGCATGTTCTGATAACCACGGAATTATAATTAAATTAGTATAATAAAAGGTTTCTGTACAGTATTTTCAATAATACTTTGTGCAGAAACCTTTATACTTTGTTATCTAAAGAATTGTATTATGATTTTCACAAGTTATACACAATTTAGGAATATGGTTGATTGTGGGAAAGTATATTTTATTAAATCGAGGCGAAGTAAAAAATGACAGAAAAACTGTGGACAAAAAACTTTACCATTATTACATTAGGGTCAGTTGTTTCAATGCTTGGACATATGATATCAAACTTTGCTATCGGGCTGCTTGTACTGGAACAGACGGACTCTACTTTTATGTATTCCTTCTTTATGATAATGCACAACCTGCCAAAGATAGTAACCCCTGTGCTTGCAGGACCTATTGTTGACCGTATTGAACGCAAAAAGATTGTTTATGGTCTGGATTTCTGTTCAGCAGCAATTTATATATTCATGTTTGTAATACTTGCAACAGATAAATTCAATTTTGGCATACTTATTGCGGTTTCCCTTATCATCGGCAGTATTGACGGCATCTATGTGGTTGCATACGAAAGTCTGTACCCAAACCTTATCACAAAGGGCAACTTCCGCAAAGCTTATTCTGTATCCAGCATGCTTTCTCCTATAGCATCATTTATGCAGCCTGTTGCATCTGCAGTTTATAATCTGCTTGGCACAGTTGCACCATTGTTTGCTTTTAACGGTATTGCATTTTTTATTGCAGCATGTTTTGAAACACAGATCAACCACAGGGAAGAACACAGCGAAATCAAACATCAGAAAAGATATTTCAGCGATTTTGCAGAAGGCATAAAATATATCAAAGGTGAAAAAGGTCTCTGGACAATTACAAAGTATTTCTTTATTTCAGGCGTATCAATGGGTACAATGATGACACTTATGCTGCCATACTTCAAACATCACCCGCACCTTTACACAAATGTGCCAATTGACGTTATCACACTTTACACCATAACAACAACTGTAGGTCTGCTTGGTCGTTTTGCAGGCGGTTTTGTACAGTACAAATACAAAATACCTTCCGAGAAAAAATTTACAATAGCGCTCATAGTTTATTCATCTCTCACATTTATGCACGCTATAAAACTGTTTATGCCTGTACCGCTTATGCTTACAATTTTCTTTGTGGCAGGTATGTTCAGCGTTACAAGCTACAATATCCGTGTTTCCTCAACACAAAGCTATGTGCCTGACACACTGCGCGGACGTTTCAACGGCGTGTTCAGCATGCTTTCCACAGTCGGAAGCATTGTAGGTCAGTTTGTGGCAGGTGTATGCGGCGAGTTTGCACCGGAACGCGCAATTATTATCGGTGCAATGATTGTTGACTTTACCTGTGTAATGCTTATTATGTACCGTGGCCGCAATCACGTAAAACCAATTTACAATCAGGAAATTTAATATTGTTATATAAGAATAATCCCATCTGCCTTTATTACAGACAGGTGGGATATTTTTTGCATAAAAATATTTGGATATGAATAATAATTAAAATATCAGCTGATTTAAACAGAATAAAAATCTTGAAAAAATTATTAAAAATTATGAAAATAATTCTTGACAATACCCCATGGTTGTTATATAATAATCTAGCAACTTGTAAAGGGGTATAGTTCAATTGGTAGAGCAACGGTCTCCAAAACCGTAAGTTGTGGGTTCAAGTCCTACTGCCCCTGCCAATTTGTTTACAGTTGCCAATATGGCCCGGTAGTTCAGTTGGTTAGAACGCTAGCCTGTCACGCTAGAGGTCGTGGGTTCGAGCCCCATTCGGGTCGCCAAAGAAAAGCAACTGTCCGCAAGGATAGTTGCTTTTTCTATAGTAAGAGCGAAACGCAGTTATAACAACCTGACGGATTGCTTCGCAATTAAAAGCTTGCGCTTTTTCGGAACCTGCGTTCCGCCGCCAGAACGTTGAAATGTTTTTATAACAACCTGACAAAATTGTTGCACAATTCAATGCTGCGCATTGCAGCTGCTTGTGCATCTGCTGTCAGAACGTTGAAATGTTATTATAACAACCTGACGGATTGCTTTGCAATTAAAAGCTTGCGCTTTTTCGGAACCTGCGTTCCGCCGTCAGAACGTTGAAACAGCTCGCCATGTTTGCTGTTATAGCTCAGTAGGCAGAGCACTTCCTTGGTAAGGAAGAGGTCGGCAGTTCGAATCTGCTTAACAGCTCCAAAAAGACACATCTGCAAAGATGTGTCTTTTTATTTTGAATAAAAAATTCACTGATACAACATTATGCTTAAAATCTATTGCATCAGTGAATTATGTTGTTATGAATTTTAATGTGTCGCACCCATATGCACGCTTATATCTTCGCTGTTGTGTGCAATTGCTTCGATAGCATATTCCAGCCCTTTTGCAATGGTGCTCACTTCCCAGCTTGCCATACCGTCGCCATAGTTTGTAACCTGCTGTACAGCAAACGGAACATGAATAAAACCACCTTTAATGTGACTGTACTTTTTGCTTGTCATATACAGCAGACGGTACATAACATCGTTGCATACATATGTGCCAGCAGTAAAGGAAAGGTTTGCAGGAATACCGTTTTTGCGGCAGTTTTCCACCATTGCTTTTACGGGCAGAGTTGCAAAGTATGCGTTTTCGCCGTCTTCTTTGATTTTGCAGTCTAACGGCTGATTGCCGTCGTTATCGGCAATGCGTGCGTCGCAATAGTTTATTGCAACTTTTTCTACAGTAATGCTGCTTCTGCCACCTGCCTGACCAACACAAAGCACACAGTCAGGGTTGTGCTGGTTAATAGCCTGTTCAACTTTTTCAGCACACTTGCCGAATACAGTAGGAATTTCCACCTTTACAATTTCGGCGCCACCAATACTGTCCGGCAGCAGTTTTACTGCTTCAAATGCAGGGTTGATAGCCTGACCGCCAAAAGGGTCAAAACCTGTTACTAAAATCTTCATATACAAAATCTCCTTGTGCAGATTATATTATTATATTTCCTTTATCCATTATCTTTACGCCGTCAGCATATACATCGGGTGAAAACATTGTCAGGTCAAAGTGTCCGCTTGCCTGCAGACTGCCGCCAAGTGCAAGATTGCGGCCGAAACCGATATGAAAGGTGCCAAGGGCAGACTCATCTTCAATGTAGCAGTTTCCGTCACAGTGGGAAAGCGGGTTAAGCCCAATGCCGAACTCGCTGGCAGTGTACATCCTGTCATCTTCGTAATCTTCAATAAAGTCCTTTAAAATATTTCCGTATGGGCTGTCTTCAATTTCTGTTATGCGGCCGTTTTCAAAAAGCACTCTGAAAGGACATTCAATTTTGCCTGCATATCCATAGGAGCCGTCAGGGTACAGTACACCGCGGGTTTTGTTTTCTTCAATTGGCACATATACTTCGATACTTGCGGAGGAATACCCATCGCAGTCATCAACCTTTCCGCTGAAAAATTTAGCATGACGCTCATTTTTATAAAAATGCATATCAGACCCCAATGGTGTGGTAACATGTATTTCTTTAGCATTGTGCAGCACATTTATCAGTTTAAAGGCAAGCTTTTTGCTTTCTTCTGTATTGCACAGAAAAAAATCGTATTCCAGCATGCTTCTGCCGTCGTTGGTATGCAAGGGGAGAGACAAAAACTTTCTTCCGCTGCGTATAGCATTTTTTGCGGCACGGGTGGTGACAAGGGAATAATCAGTTGCACCGACAATCAGACTGTACTCATCAAATGCCCAGGGATGTTCATCAAAATAAACTCCGACCTTTTTGCCCGACTGTTTTGTAAGCAGAACATCTGTCTTGCATCCGTTATCCTGTGCCAGCTGTTTTAAAAGCTGTGCTTCGTCAGAATGGGAAATATCGGTGACAATAAGCATATTGTCATTTTTGCAAGCATTAAGCCATTGGTTTATGACAACATCCGCACCGCGTTTTGCTTTTGATAAATCCAAAATTACACCGCCTTATTTAATATAATCATATACATTATCTGAAATACAATCATAAATATTGCAGGTAAAACCTGGTTTTTTATAACTCCCATCTTGTCTTTCATATCAAGGATGGCAACAGGCACAATATTGAAATTTGCCGCCATAGGTGTAAGCAGTGTTCCGCAGTAACCGCAGGTAAGTGCAACCATAACGGTAAGCACAGGGTCTGCACCGTAGTTCAGCGCAAAAGGTGCACCGATGCCCACCGTCATAACGGTAATTGCCGCATAGGCATTACCCATTATCATTGTGAACAGCACCATGCCCAGAGCGTATACAATAATGCCAATATTTACATTGCCCTGAGGTATAAATCTGCCTGCTATATCAGCAATTATATCACCCACGCCTGCCAAAGTAAATATTGACCCAAGCACTGCAAGCAACAGAGGCAGCATACTGGTAGGCCCTACTATCGACAAAAAGCGTGCGGCATCATCAAGGAAAACTTTTGGTGTGTTTTTTCTTGAAAACAAAAACATTATAACTATCGCAACTATAACCCCAAAGCCTGTGCCCACAAGTGCATTCCAGCCTATCAGAGCAAAAATAAGGGAAAAAACACCTATGGAAAGGGCAGGAATGAAAATTTTAAGCCCTGTTTTTTCAAAGTTTGCATGGGTTTCTTCTGCAGAAGGGCTGTTGTCGCTGCCGCCTTTTACAAGCCGGAAAATTGCCATGGCACTCATTGCCATAACAAGCAGCCCGTTTATCATATCGGGAATCCATCTGCCAAAGGCTATTACAACACCTATGCTGCCCCAGAAAACTGCAGTACCGATAGGG
Source organism: Oscillospiraceae bacterium (assembly GCA_015067215.1). GTDB lineage: Bacteria > Bacillota > Clostridia > Oscillospirales > Ruminococcaceae > RGIG3102. Next base: position 11,549 of record SVMW01000008.1, read on the forward strand.
GACGGATTTTGCTTGTCATTAAGGTTTTTAAATGCGGTGTAAATGCATATCAGTCCAATGGAAATATAGACGATTTCCAGCAGCTTGGTCATAACCGTTATTTCGGGGTCGGTAAAAAAAGCCATATCAGTTCTCCTTGTTGTAGTATTTCTGTCTCAGACGGCGCTCCTTGATAATATAATAAACAATGCCAAAGCCTACACCTGCCAGTGCAACAGGAATTTCAACTGCGGCAAGGCGGATAAGCGGGGCATCATAGCCAAGAGTTGCCAGGGTGGACTGTACCAGCAATGCTCCTGAACCTCCCACAAACAGTACCTGACAGAAAAACCAGGCAATGTTTTCCATACCTGCGGACATACCTTTAATATCTTCAAGGTGTTTTTCGTTTATTTCTGTTCCGTTTTTTTCAACGGTGCCTATAGCCATGGGGATAAGCACAGGGCGTATAAACCCTGCAACGCCGCCAAAACCAACATTGAACGCACCGAATATTCCTCTTATAATTCCGTACACAGCAATTACAATGCCTGCTGTTGCACCCTTGACCTTGCCTATAAGCGCCGAAGAGGCTTCCCGCAGACCGTTGCGTTCCATTGTGCCTGTAACCAGCATAACCAGAATAAAAATTGTTATATTGCGGTTGGCAACAAAACCTTTTCCGAAAGCTTCCAGAAAACCAATTGCATCAATGCCTCCCACAGCAGCAGTTGTTACAGCTGCAAGAATAATTATAAGGATAGAATCAAGTTTAAGGGCAAAGCCTGCTACCACAATGACTATGCCCAGCAGTTTAAGGTATTCCATAAACAATACTCCTCTGAAAGAAAGTCTTTAACAAAGTGTTGACAGCTGTAAAGATATAAAACAATGGACAAAAATAAGACAAAATATTCAATAAAAGGAAAAATTACAGCACAATTCTGATGTGTCTACAAAATAATGCAGGAATTTTCAATAAAAAATAAAAAAACTATTGCTTTTTTGCATTTTGTCCTGTATAATAATAAAGCTGTTTAAGCCGGTGTGATGGAATTGGCAGACGTGCTGGACTCAAAATCCTGTGGTAGTGATACCGTGTCGGTTCGACCCCGACCACCGGCACCAGAAAAGTCTCGACTGAGAAGTCGGGGCTTTTTTATTTTACTTCGAGACTTTTTTCATAGGGGGATTATCCCCCTGATGATGCATTTTTTCACGGCAACACGTGAAAAAATTGCTGTCACCCCCTGAGAAGAAACCGCCACATGCCGTCCGGCGTGGCAGGTATGTTTTTACAGGTGGAAACCTGCAGGCTGTAAGTCTCAACTGAGAAGTCGGGTTTTTTTATTTTACTGCGTGACTTTTAGCTTGCCTTTATATGCATTATGTTATAAACTTTTGCATAGGCGATAATGCAGATGATTTATAATATATAATTTTTGCTTTTTTAAAATAATAATAGTAAAAAGGAGTATATATGCTTAAAAAACATTTTGTTTTTGATAAGGAGTATTTCAAGGCACTTGCTGCAGTTGCACTGCCGATTGCAATGCAGAATGTTATCAACCACGGTGTATCGGCCATGGACACAATTATGCTTGGGGAACTGGGGGACATTGCAGTTTCAGGTGCAAACCTTGGGGGACAGACATTCTTTCTCATGATGATTGCCGGTTTTGGCGTATGCGGCGGGGCATCAGTGCTTATTTCTCAGTACTGGGGAAAAGGCAACACAGAGGTTATACGCCGTGTAATGCGTATTTCCACAATGACAATGTTTGTTATTTCCATATGTTTTTCACTTGCGGCTTTCTTTTTTACAGAACAGATAATGTCTTTGTTCTCAAATGAAGCAGAGGTTGTTGCAGCGGGTGTGAAATATCTTAAAACACTTTCCTTCGGGTTTGTGTTTTATGCACTGTCAAACTGCTATTTCCTTGCTTTGCGCGGTGTTGAACAGGTAAAAATAAGTACAACAGTTTATGCAATGTCATTTTTTGTAAATGTAATTGTAAACTACATTTTTATCTTCGGTAAATTCGGTGCACCGGCACTTGGTGTACAGGGTGCAGCTATCGGTACAGTTGCAGCACGTATGTTCGAGTTTGCATGTGCATTTGTGTACATGTACTTTATCGAGAAAAAAATAGGCTTCAAATGGCACTGCATGTTCAAGGTGGACAAAAGCCTTATACCGGACTTTATGCACCACGCTCTGCCTGTTATGGGCAACGAGCTTATCTGGGGCATGGGCAGCGTTACAACAGGTATTATCATGGGTCACATCGGCTCCACATTTGTTGCGGCAAACAGTGTTGTAAATGTAATCTACAATCTTTCATCGGTATTTACCTTCGGCGTGGCAAATGCAGCAGCGGTTATATGCGGTAAAACAATTGGTCAGGGCAAGCTGGAACGTGCACAGAAAACAGCAGTTACATTAAACCTTACAGCTTTCTGTATAGGTGTTGTTATGTCACTGGTGGTACTGCTTGTGCGCAGTCCGTTCCTTTCAATCTACAACATTACTCCACAGGCAAAACTGGCTGCGTTCCAGATGCTTACAGTTGTAATTTTAATCCAGCCTTTGGCAGCTATTGACATTGTTAACATAATAGGTGTTTTGCGCGGCGGCGGCGATACAAAGCTGGCACTTGCTCTGGACGGCGGCGGTATGTGGCTTGTTAATATACCGTTAAGTGTAATACTTGGCCTTGTAATCAAAGCGCCTGCACCGCTGGTATATCTGTCAATGAGATGCGATGCGTTTATAAAAATATTTATTGAAATATGGCGTATACATTCAGGCAGATGGATAAGAACCGTTACAAGAGATGATATATGATATTTTAAGGCACTTTAGCTTAATAAAAGTGCCTTTTTTTAATGTTTTACCTTAGACAAAAAAATTGACATAAGGATGAAAATTTTGTATAATATATTGTATACAAATGATAATGTCTATAAAAGCGTTCAGAGGTAATGTGACGTGCAAAGAGAAATGGAGCAGAGAGTTGCTCTTGCCAAGCAGGGTTCCGGTGATGATATTGAGTTTATTTTCAAATCATTTAAAAGTTCAATAGAAGCCTGTGCCTATAAACTTCGCACACCTTACTTTGATTTTGAAGACGCTGTACAGGAAGGCAATATCGGATTATTCAAAGCTATATTGAGCTATTCCCCTGAAAATGGTGCCAGGTTTTCTACCTACGCCAAAAAATGTATTTTGAATAATATTATCACAGCGCACAACTCCAGCCAGAGCCAGAAACACCAGATTTTAAATACAGCAAAAAGTCTGGATGAAGAAGATTTTCAGAAAAACCCTGAAATTGATTTTCTGGTGAAGGAACAAAACAAAGAATTTATCGACATTGCACGGCACAAGCTGTCAAAGTTTGAATTTCTGGTTTTTTCTCTTTATACAATGCAGTATTCTTACAAAGAAATTGCACAGATGACAAAAAAAGACGAAAAATCCATAAACAATGCTGTGCAGCGAATTTATAAAAAACTGCGTAAATAGGGACGGACCAGTCTTTATTATAAAGCCCTTACCTTGAAGCCTCTGCATAATAAACAAAGCAATGGTCAGATTTGTTTTAGGGCGAAATACATTTTTTTAAGGAGAGATACCCTATGTATCAAGACAAAATTTTAGTTTGCAAAGATTGCGGACAAGAATTCACTTTCACAGCAGGCGAACAGGAATTTTATGCAGAAAGAGGCTTTGAAAACGAACCACAGAGATGTAAAGCTTGCCGTGACGCAAGAAAAAATCAGGTTCGCGGTCAGAGAGAATACCACACAGCAGTATGTGCAAAATGTGGCAAGGAAGCAAGAGTTCCATTTAAACCAAGAGAAGACAGACCGGTTCTCTGCAGCGAATGCTTCGCAGCTGAAAAAGGTGAATAATTAAAAAAATAGGCAAATATCCCATCTCCCCTAGGCAAAAAAATGAAAGCACCTGCTTTGCGGGTGCTTTTTAGTTTTTCTGTTAACAGCACAACAGAAAATATATCAGAAAAGGTCCTGATAAATAATCAGAACCTTTTGTTTTTTTGTGTATTATTTTGTGCCGAAAATTCTGTCGCCGGCATCACCAAGACCCGGAACAATATATCCGTTTTCATTAAGATGACTGTCAAGTGCAGCACAGTAAATATCAACATCAGGGTGTGTTTCGGTAAGCTTCTTAATGCCTTCAGGCGCAGCAATAAGACACATGAACTTGATGTTTTTCGCACCGCGCGCTTTGATAAGCTTGATTGCATCACAGGCACTGCCTCCGGTTGCAAGCATAGGGTCAACTACAAAAACATCTCTTTCGCTTATATCACTTGGCATTTTGCAGTAGTATTCAACAGGTTCAAGGGTTTCCTCGTCGCGGTAAAGCCCGATATGGCCTGTTTTGGCGGAAGGGATAAGTGCCAGCATACCGTCAACCATGCCAAGACCTGCACGGAGGATAGGTACGATTGCCAGTTTTCTGCCACTGAGCATCTGACATGTTGTGGTTGTAATAGGTGTTTCAACCTCTACATCTTCAACGGAAAGATTTCTTGTGGCTTCATAGCACATAAGCATTGCAATTTCTTTTGCAACTTCCTTGAATTCTTTTGTGCCGGTGGTTTTGTTGCGCATAATAGCAACTTTATGTTTGATAAGCGGGTGGTCTAAAATAATAACATTTGCCATGTCAAAATCTCCTTTTATGCGTTATTTTTCGATAGCCATAATTTTGTCAACTCTTCTTGCGTGACGGCCACCTTCAAATTCAGTTTCGATAAACAGGTCTGCAAGTTCACAGGCGATACCTGCACCTACAACTCTGCCGCCAAGACAAAGAACATTTGCATCGTTATGCAGTCTTGTATATTTTGCGCTGAAATGGTCGCTGCAGCAGCATGCGCGGATGCCTTTAACTTTGTTGGCTGCAATGGAAATGCCAACACCGGTTCCGCAGAAGAAGATACCGCGTTCACATTCGCCACTGAGAATTTTTTCACAGCCTTTCACAGCCATGTCAGGATAATCTACGCTGTCTGCAGTAAATGTACCCACATCAAGGATTTCAATGCCTTTTGCTTCAAGGTGTTTTTTTACTTCTTCTTTAAGGTGAAAGCCACCGTGGTCAGCTGCTAAAACTATCATTTGTTTTTCTCCTTTAATTCGCGTTCTGCCTGTGAAAGCCTCAGATAACTCGGGCTGAGGTCAAAATGTGTCTGTGCAGGCATTTTTTCTGCCAGCAGACAAGCGCCGTAAGCTATGCAGGGCATCAGTACAGAATGTTTTTTTACATTGCTAAAGTTTTCAAATTTATTATAACATACATCCTTGCCGTCACCAACAAAATATATGTCTTTTTCAGTTGCAGTTATATATTTTTCAAGCTCTGCAGCCATGCAGCAGTCATCATCAGCAATTATTGTGTCACCATCGGTTACATTGCAGTAAACCTGACCGCGTCTGGCGTCAAAACAAGGAATTATCACTCCGTCAAGGTCAACGCAGGCTGTCATTGCCTTAAGGCTGGAAACACCCACACAAGGTTTGCTTAGTGCCATTGCCATACCTTTTACAAGTGCAAGGCCTATTCTGAGTCCTGTAAAGGAACCCGGACCGAGAGTAACTGCAAAAAGGTCAATATCTTCTTTTTTTATACCGCATACAGTAACTGCATTGTCAACAAGGCTCAGAAGATTCTGGGAATGTGTCATATTGGAATCGTACACACACTGGTACAGCGGTTTGCCGTCTTTTACCAGTGCAACACTGCCTTGCTTGCTGGAACAGTCAACACCCAGAATAAGCATCAGAAACCATCTCCTTCCACAGTTATCTTTCTCACCGTATCACCAAGTTTTTCAAACTTTACAGTAACGGTGTTTTCGTCAAAAAAGTCCTTTATGTTTTCTGCCCATTCAATAGCCACAATGCCGTCGTAGTCCAGATAATCATAAAAACCGATGTTATAAAGCTGGTCTTCGTTTTCAATGCGGTACATATCAAAATGGAAAAGGCTTAAGGGATAGCCTGTATATTCGTTTACAATAGCAAAAGTCGGGCTTGTAACGGTGGCATTTATGCCAAGTCCGTCGCATAAACCCTGACAGAATGCGGTTTTGCCCATGCCGAGACCACCATCGAAAAAGATGATATCACCGTTTTTCAGCTGTGGCACAAGGCTTTTTGCAAACTGTACAGTTTCGGCTTTTGAATTGGATATAAATTCTTTCAAAGCAAAGTCTCCTGTGGTTGATTTTTACAAAAATTTAACACGCTTATAATATATCATAAAAACAATAAATGTACAATTATTTAAGTTGATATATTTTTTTAAATATATTATACTTACAGTGGTTAAAAGTTAAAAAATAAAGAAAGGGGGCAGATTATGGACAAAAATCCGTGGCTGAGAGAATTTGTTGAACAGACCGATTTTATCTTTCTGGGAGCCTGTGCAGTGTGCAGCGCTCTGTCGGTGTACAGCATATATTCAATTTATATGACAATGAACGCCATAAACGATGTAAGGGTTGTGGTTGTTCAGCTTGCAGCCAGCATTGTAGGCATTATCGCTGCGGTGCTGCTGTCAATTATTGACTACAAGGAGCTGTGCGAATGGCATAAGGTGCACATGGTTTTGTGTATCGGGCTTATGATACTTACTGCATTTATCGGCTATGGCCCGGCTGGCACCACAAACAAAGCGTGGATTGAACTGCCAGGCGGTATGTCACTGCAGCCGAGCGAGCTGCTAAAAATAAGCACCATCATCACCCTTGCTCATTATCTTGATAAGTATAAGGACAATATCAACGAAATCAGAACATTTGTAAAACTTGCAGCTATTGCAATTGTTCCGTTTGCATTTGTTGCTTTTCAGCGCGACGGCGGAACAATGCTGGTGTACCTGTTTATCATTGCAAGCATGTTTTTTGCGGCAGGTATCAGTTGGAAACTGGTTGGTTTTGCAGCAGGTGCTGTTGTGGTTGGTTTTCCTCTGATGTGGTTTACAGGAATAATAGAAGATTATCAGAAAAACAGAATTCTTGCGATTTTTGACCCCGATAACCCTGCTTTCAAAACTATTATGGTGCAGCAGAATGCAGGCAAGGTGTCAATCGGTTCAGGACAGCTGTTCGGCAAAGGCTTTATGACCGATGCACATAACAATGTTCCTCTGCCTCAGAATGACTTTATCTTCTCCTTCATTGCGGAAAGTGTAGGGTTTATCGGTATACTGCTGGTGATTGCACTTATACTTGGCATGTGTTACCGTATTCTGGTAATAGGCAGCCGTTCCGCTGATGTTCAGGGCAGCCTTATCTGTGTAGGCGTGTTCGCGATGCTTATTTTCCAGACAATAATAAATATAGGCATGAACCTTTCTGTAATGCCTGTTATCGGCATTACTTTGCCGTTGTTTTCAGCAGGAGGCACCAGTGTTCTGGCAACCTACTGTGCAATTGGTGTGGTGCTCAGTGTAGCACGTCACAACAAGAGAAACCTGTTCTGATTATTACAGATAATTTAATATATCACATAAAAGAAAAGTAAAAGAGGAGGGAATATATGTATTGCAGATTCTGCGGAAAAGAATTAAATGACAGTGATAACTTTTGTGTTAACTGTGGTCAGCCTGCTGCAGACATACAAAACACAGCGCAGTCCCAGAATACACAGCAGGCAAACTCCGGTTTTTACACACAGACCGACACTGTTGCAGCTGAACTGATAAGAAAAAACAAGGAATATTACATCCCTGTGTTTCACAAGCTCAAATCGGAGGGCAAATATGTTTCGTGGAACTGGCCGGCATTTCTGGCAGGTCCGTTCTGGATGGTCTACCGCAAGCTTTATTTATGGGCAGCAGGGTTTATGCTTGTAAGTCTGCTTCTTATGATAGAAGGCGCGGGTATTCTGCTGCATGTTCTGGCAGGTTTGTTCGGCAACTACATATATATGAAACAGATAGACGACCTGACAGCACAGTCAAAAATTCTGTCATCTAATGAACAGGCAGAATTTGTCCGCAAAAAAGGCGGGGTAAATACTGTAGCAGTTATAGTCATTGCGTTGCTCGCAGCGGCATTTGTCGTGCTGATAATTTCATTGGTTATCGCATTTTTTAATACATCAATGTTCAACTCATTCAATTATTACTGGTGGAACTAACAAGGAGGAAAAATATGTTCTGTACAAAATGTGGTTTTAATCTGCCTGAAAATGTAAAATTTTGTCCCAACTGCGGCACAACTGTGGAAACAGCACAGGCTGCTGAACAGACATCAAATACAAACACAGCACAGGCTGCTGAACAGACATCAAATACAAACACAGCACAGGAGCCTCAGTTCTATGAAGCTGATGTTATAGATGAAGATATTAAAAGACTTATCGGTAAAAAACAGGAATTTTATGTTCCTAAATTCAGCCAGATGAAACAGCTTAATAAAAAGATGACATGGAACTGGCCTGCATTTTTTATCGGACCTGTATGGTTTTTCTACCGTAAAATGTATAACTACGGTATTGCACTCATGCTGCTGAACATGGTGGTTGACGGCATTATGCCTGATGTAATCACCATAGCAGTTGCTGCGGTTGTAGGTGCATTTGCAAACTACATATATATGGATTATCTTGAAAAACAGTCCCTGCAGATGAAATCTATGCCTGAAACAACAAAAGAAACCTTTATAAAGGAAAAAGGCGGCACAAGCGGTGTTGCAATTCTGGTTTGTTTTGTTATCAGCGCTGTGCTTTCAGCACTGGTAAATCTTATTTTCTGACAGATAAAAATAAAAGTGAGAACTCACAGGGTTCTCACTTTTTTATTGACTTTATTCTGATTTACAATTCTACAGTATGCTTTGCAGCAGCGTGATATTTTGATTGTCCCACAACAGTTTCACCGTCAATCTGTATTGGTGTAGGCTGGCTGAATTCAACGGTAAATTCTTTACCTTCGATAACTGTCACATTCTTCCTGAAACTGAAATGCTTGCCGATGACAATGGAGGCAAATACAATCAGTGCTTTCCAGGCAGGCAGGTTATGGGCAATTATAAATGTCATATTTTCATCAGGGTCATTGCGGTCCTGATTAGGTGAAATTTTAACCCCGCCACCAAAATATCTGCCTTTTGTAGTGATTGCAAGCAGCACATCTTTGAATTCTCTGCGGTTGCCGTCACCATCTGTAACAACAGCATCACAGAATTTATATTTTGTAAAAATGCATTTAACTGCAAGTACAGCATAGTTTACACTTTTTCTGCCTGCACTTTTCAGCCTGTCTGCTTCAAGACATACCTGTGCATCAAGCCCTAAGGATACACTGTTGAAAAAGCGGCGTTCTTCGCCGTTTACAGTAACAGCAGGCAGATTGGAAATGAATTTTCTCATTTCAAAAGGTTCACAGTGTTTCTTTTTGCCTATATCACGGGCAAAGTCGTTGCCGCTGCCGGCAGGGAAAAAGTATACATCCTGCAACACATTGCAGCAGTCGGTGTCATTGATAAAACGGTTGAGTGTTCCGTCACCGCCGGCCACAATTATTTTGTCATCTGTTGGTATATTCCTGAAAAATTCGTGATAATCGCCTATATCCTCAACATTCCAGTATTTCAGGCTTTCACCGGCCATGATTTCATCAAGCATATGGGCTTCCAGTTCGCCTGTGTTGCTGCGGGAAAGACGGTTGTAAATAATATGATATGTAGACATATGACCTCTTTTGTGAAGTGTAGAGTGTGAATAGTTTACTGCATAATTCTACACAATATGATATTTATGTACATTATAGAATAAAAAAAGAGCTGCACACAAGTAGCTCCCTTTTTGTTCACAAAAAATTCAGATTAGCGGATTATTCAATGCCCACAACTTCATAGCCTGCTTTTACAACAGCGTCTGCAAGCTGCTGAGCAGTGATGCTGTCAGGGTGGTTAACTTTTGCTTCTTTAGCTTCAAGGTTAACTTCTGCAGTTACACCGGGGAATGCGTTGAGAGCTTCTTCCACGTGTTTTTTGCACATTGGGCACATCATGCCGTTTACTTTAAGTGTTGTCATTTTGATAATCTCCTTTTTGGGTTGTTCATTTGTTTTTTCAGTTTCTGTATCAGACAGGCTTTCAGCCCCGAAACGTTTTAATCTCAATGCATTTGTTACAACAAACAGACTGCTGCAGCTCATTGCAGCGGCGCCGAACATCGGGCTCAGCTGCCAGCCGAAGCTTGTGTAGAACACACCAGCCGCCAGCGGAATGCCAAGGCAGTTGTAGAAAAATGCCCAGAAAAGATTCTGCTTGATATTTTTGATAACCGCTTTGCTGAGTTTTATGGCAGTCACAACGCTGAACAGGTCATTCTTCATCAGAATAATGTCGGCACTTTCAATTGCAACATCGGTGCCGTTACCTATTGCGATGCCTACATCGCTTCTTACAAGGGCAGGGGCGTCGTTTATGCCGTCACCAACCATTGCAACCACACTGCCGTCATTCTGCAGATCTGCCACAACCTTTTCTTTGTCCTGCGGCAGAACTTCTGCTATAACCTTGCTTACTTTAAGATCTCTGGCAATACCGTTTGCAGTTTTCTGGTTATCACCTGTAAGCATTATAACATTAAGTCCCATATTTGTCATGGCTTCAATTGCTTCCTTGCTGCCGCTTTTGAGGGTGTCAGCAACTGCAATAACACCAATTACAGCACTTTCCCTTGCAAAGAACAGCGGGGTTTTGCCGTCTTCCGCCATTCTGTCGGCTGCTGTGGCAACAGCGCTTATATCTATGCCGCTTTCCTGCATAAGTCTTGCGTTGCCTGCAAGGTAGTAATCTTCGCCTATTTTTGCTGAAATGCCTTTGCCGCTTACAGCTTCAAAGGTATCGGTTTTTTCGGTTTTAACTCCTTTTTCAGCGGCATATTCACATATGGCAACAGCCAGTGGATGTTCGCTTTTTGCTTCTATGGAGGCGGCAATCTGCAAAAGTCTGTCTTTGTCTGTGCCAACAGGGAATATATCGGTAACTTTAGGTTTACCTTCTGTAATAGTGCCTGTTTTGTCAAGTACAACAGTCTGCACTTTGTGTGCAACTTCAAGGGCTTCACCTGATTTGATAAGAATACCGTTTTCGGCTCCTTTGCCTGTGCCTACCATAATTGCAACAGGTGTTGCAAGTCCGAGTGCACAGGGACAGCTGATTACAAGCACGCTTATGGCATTGTTGAGGGCAAATTCAAAGCTTTCACCAACACCGAGCCATATTACAGCGGTAACAAGAGCGATGGACATAACCACAGGTACAAACACACCTGCAATTTTGTCTGCAAGTTTGGCAATAGGTGCTTTTGTTGAGGAAGCATTTTCCACAAGGGCAATAATCTGTGAAAAGGTGGTGTCATTGCCTACTTTTGTGGCTTTAACCTTGATAAAACCTTCCTTGTTGATGGTAGCGGCAATAACATTTGAACCGTGTTCCTTGAACACAGGAATGCTTTCGCCTGTAATTGCGGCTTCGTCAATGTGTGTTTCACCTTCAATAACATATCCGTCTGCAGGAATACTGCCGCCCGGTTTTACAATAAGTACATCTCCTGCAGCAACTGCATTTGCGGGAATTTCCACAATATCTCCGCCACGTTCAACAAGAGCAGTTTTTGGTGCAAGGCTGATAAGTTTGTTAAGGGCTTCGCTTGTTTTGCCTTTGCTTTTGGTTTCCAGATATTTGCCAAGGTTAATCAGGGCAAGTATCATTGCGGAAGATTCAAAATAAAGGTTCATATGATATTTATGCACTGTTGCCATATCACCAACCCCCAAAGCATAGCTCATGCGGTAGATGGCAAATATGCCGTATATAAGCCCGGCGGCAGAACCTACTGCAATAAGGCTGTCCATATTGGGGCTTCTGTGCAGCAGGGAGGAAAAACCTTTGCTGAAATATTTGTGATTTACCATAAGTACAGGCAGGCACAGCAAAAGCTGTGTAAATGCAAAGGCAATCCCGTTTTCAACACCTGTAAGAAAAAACGGCAGCGGTGCACCAAACATTGAGCCCATTGACACATACATCAGCGGAATAAGAAAACCAAAGGAAACGGCAATGCGTTTTCTGAACGCTGCAAGCTCGGCAGAGTTGTCTGCGATTTTTCTTTCCTGAAGGGAGTCTGTTCCGTTTTCGCCTTTTGTGCCAGCCACGCTGGCGTCATAGCCTGCTTTTACAACGGTCTGAATAATCTGACTGTTGTTTGTAATATTTTCGTCAAAATCTACCTGCATGCTGTTGGTAAGCAGGTTTACAGTGACATTGTTTACGCCGTTTACCTTGCCAACCTCTCTTTCAACCTTGCTGGAGCAAGCGGAGCAGGTCATACCTGTAACGTTGAATTTTTGTTCCATATAATCTCCTGTATATATTAATTGTCTGCTTTATAAAACTTTGCTGATTGTTTTTATAAATTCATCAATTTTTTCGTCACGTTCGTCCTGCGTTTTTGCGTTGTTTACACAGCCTTTAAGATGTGCTGTCAGCACTTCTTTGTTTGTGGTGTTAAGCACCGCCTGTGTTGCCATAAGCTGATGGGAAATATCAATGCAGTATCTGTCATCTTCCACCATTTTGATAATTCCGTCAATCTGACCGCGGGCAGTTTTTAAAAGTCGCAGCACTTTTGTTTTGTCAGCTTTCATAAAAATACTCCTTTTATACCTACACCCCCTGGGGGTGTGTATACCATTATATTGCCTTTTTTTATGTATGTCAATTGCCTGGCTGAAAGAAAAATGCAGAATTTTAAAATGTAAAAAAATTTATCAGATTTTTATGCAAAATAACATAAAAAGTGTTGACAAATGATGTGTGTTTCACTATAATATTAGAGGTGTGTAAAGCACGGAAACTTTACAGAGGAGGTAATAACAGATGTCAAAGAATCTTGAAATGTCCTATCTGCTGGATTTCTACGGCAATGTGCTGACAGAAAAACAGAGAGATATGATGCAGCAGTATTATCATATGGACCTTTCTCTTTCAGAAATTGCTGACAACTTTGGTATTACCCGCCAGGGTGTAAGGGATTCCATAAAAAGAGGCGAAAACGTGCTTACCGAACTGGAAGAACAGGTTGGTTTTGCTGAAAAATACCGCAGCCTTATGGACGGTATAGAAAAAATCAAAACCTATGCACAGAATATTGCCTTTTACAACACATCATCATACACAACAAATGATGATATTCAGAAGTCAGCTTACGATATTATGAAAATTATCGACAGTCTGGCAGAACAGGAGGGCTAAATGGCATTTGAAAGCTTAAGTCAGAAACTTGCCGGTGCGTTTAAAAAGCTTAAAAGCAAAGGTAAACTGACCGAACAGGACATCAAACTTGCAATGCGAGAAGTCCGCATAGCTCTCTTGGAAGCTGACGTTAACATCACAGTTGCAAAAAACTTCATCAACACTGTAAGCGAAAGAGCCATGGGCGCCGAAGTTATGGGCAGCCTTACACCGGCTCAGCAGGTTATCAAAATTGTTAATGAAGAACTGACAAACCTTATGGGCAGTCAGAACCAGCGAATCAAGTTTGCAAACAAAGGTCCTACAGTTATCATGATGTGCGGTTTGCAGGGTGCAGGTAAAACAACTCACTGTGCAAAACTTGCAAAGATGTATCTCAAACAGGGCCACAGACCAATGATTGCCGCTCTGGACATCTACCGTCCTGCAGCTATTGAACAGCTGGAAATTGTGGCAGGTCAGGCAGGCGCTCCGGTGTTCCAGCTTGGCAAAACAGATCCTGCAGTTATTGCAAAAAAAGCATATAACCACGCAAGAGACTACGGTAACGACATTCTCATTCTGGACACAGCAGGTCGTCTTCACATTGATGAACAGCTGATGGCAGAACTTACCGAAATCAAAAACACCATTGACGTAACAGAAACTCTTCTGGTTATCGACGCAATGGCAGGTCAGGATGCAGTTAACGTTGCAAAACAGTTTAACGAAACAATCGGCCTTGACGGCGTGATTGTAACAAAACTTGACGGTGACACCCGTGGCGGTTCCGCACTCAGCGTTAAAGCTGTTACAGGCAAACCAATCAAGTTTATCGGTACAGGTGAAAAACTGGACGACCTTGAACCTTTCCACCCGGACCGTATGGCAAGCCGAATTCTTGGTATGGGTGACGTGCTCAGCCTTATCGAAAAGGCAAGCGAGGTTACCGACGAAGAATCAAGCAAAAACCTTGTTGAAAAGATGAAATCCAACAAGTTCGATATGAACGATATGCTGGAACAGCTTAAACAGGTTAACAAAATGGGCGGTATCAGCAGTATGCTGTCTATGATTCCGGGCGCAGGCTCCATCAAAAGCGAAGATGAAGAACGTGCCGAAAAGGAACTTAAGCAGGTGGAAGCTATCATCAATTCCATGACCAAAAAGGAAAGGGAAAAACCTTCCATTATTGACCCTAAACGCAAAAGAAGAATTGCTGCGGGTTCAGGCACAACAGTGCCGGATGTAAACCGACTTCTCAAACAGTTTGACCAGATGCAGAAAGTTATGAAGCAGGTTACAAAAAATCCAAAGGCTTTCGCACGTATGATGCGTGGCCACTAAAAACGTTATTATCTGCCATATAAGAGCAGTTAATATATACAAAATTCAGATTTTAAAAAATTAATTCATATTTTTATTCTTGGAGGATATTTAAAATGGCTGTAAAAATTAGACTTCGCCGTATGGGCGCAAAAAAAGCACCTTTCTACAGAGTTGTAGTTGCTGATTCCAGATTCCCACGTGATGGCAGATTTATCGAAGAAATCGGTACTTATGACCCAACTAAAGAACCTGCACTCGTAAACATCGACGCAGAAAAAGCAAAAAAATGGATTGCTACAGGCGCTCAGCCAACAGATACAGTTAAAGTACTTTTGAAAAAAAGCAACATCATCTAATTGAACGGAGGCTGTAATGGAGCAATTATTACTCAATATTGCAAAAGGCCTTGTTGAAAACAAAGAAGCTGTATCCGTTACAGGTGGCGACAAAAATGAAGATGGTGCAATAGTATTTCATCTTTCTGTTGCATCCGAGGACATGGGTAGAGTTATCGGAAAACAGGGTAGAATTGCAAAAGCTATCCGTACAGTTATGAAAGCAGCTGCATCAAAAGCAGGCGAAAAAGTAATTGTTGAAATAGACTAAACCATAAAAAACCTTGCAGTTATACTGCAAGGTTTTTGTTTGTTTTAAAGGGAAAAACAGTGTCAGTTGTTCCAGCGGATATCTGTAACAGCCTCAGGTGTATTATACAGCCTCAGGGTACAGCAGCTGTCTGCAGAAAAAATGACAATGTATTCTTTATCAGGGTTTACATTAAAGGAAAAGCTGCGGGAATGAACCCCCTGCATGGAATAAACAAGGTTTCCGCTGGTTTTATTTATAAGATTAAGCACCCATTTTTTGCAGTTATTGTTTGCAATAACTCTGCCACGCAGGGTGTTGTCAGCAGGAATTGCTGTTATAACCCAGCTGTTGCTTGGGCATTGTCTGCGCTGACCGTTTACAGTATATTCAACCTTTGCTGTATTGATAAAGTTTTTCATTTTATCCCCTTTATTTTTGTTTTACATATTTATAGTTGCCGAGAATTGTACTGTTGCTTCGCCCTGAGTATCCATGGCACCAATGTAAATTCCACCTGCAGGGTCGGAGTCAATGGCTGTATGCCCGTTTATAACGGTGGAACCTTCCACATAGGTCATACCGTCAGGCAGGTTGTCGGTAACCACAACATCGCCCAGCACTCGCGGAGTGTTGTTGACAACCTTGATTGTGAACACAACAGTTTCTCCCCTGGATGTGATAAAACTTTTATCTGCAGTTTTGATAACATCAAGGTTATTGCTGCGCAATGGTGTGGTAACACTTGTAATGTGTGTGCTTGCTGTATGTTCTGTGCCGTCTGCACCGCGGAAAGAAAAATCTGCAAATGCACGGTTTACAATATCTTCCGAGGCATCAGCAGTAACCTGTGCAGTAAAGGTCAGCGTACGCTGACTGTTTGCAGGAACTCTGCCAAGGGTCACACCATCTTCAAGGCTTTCACCTGCCTGAGGTACAGGCATAATGGATGTGGCTATAACATTGAGATAAGGAGAAATGGTGTCGCTTATCTTTACATTGTACATATCTCTGCGGGACATATTTTTGAAGGTAACGGTATAGCGTATCATATCCCCAGGAATAACGGTTTCTTTATCTGCGGTTTTTACTATGTCTGCAAATATACAGCCAAGAGTGACGGAATCTTCCCCTGAAACTATAACAGGGTCTGCACCGCTTTGAGGAATATAATATCCCTGTGCGGTGGCTGTGTTGGTAAAACTGCAGTCATCTGACGGTGTATTTGCGGTTGTGTAAAATCTGTCCACTTCGGTAATCTCCTTTGATAATGGAATTTTGATAAGCTTTTCAAATATATGTAATTCAAAACGCTTTAACATAGTTTATGTTTACAGGCACTTTAAAGTGAAAAAGTTGCAAAACATATATAAATAATGGTATACTAATTAAGTATTTATCAATAAAAAAGAGGTAGCTTTATGAACTATATTCAGACAGGCGAAATTGTTGCGGTACACGGCATAAGGGGTGAAGTAAAGGTTTACCCATGGGCCGATTATCCTGAATTTCTGGAAGAATTTGATACATTTTTTATCCAGGCAAACAAAATGCACTACAAAGCAATGTATGCCGAAGAAGTACGCTGTCATAAAAATATGGTGCTTATAAAATTTGAAGGCATCGACACAGTTGAACAGGCCAGGGAGTTCATAGGCAAGGTTATTTATCTTGACCGTGACGAAATTGAACTGGAAGAAGGCACTTATTTTATCGAAGACCTTATCGGCTGTGCAGTTATCAATGACGAAACAGATGCTGTTCTCGGCACAGTAAAGGATGTAAACAACTTTGGTGCCAGCGATGTATACACTATAGTAGATGCAAATGAAAAAGAATTTATGTTTCCTGCAGTGGATGAGTTTTTGGTATCTACAGATATCGACAAAAAAGAAATCAGAATTAAAGTGATTGAGGGTATGTTCAGTGAAGATTAACATAGCTACTTTGTTCCCTGAAATGTGTGAAACCGTTGTAAACACAAGCATTATCGGCCGTGCAAAAGCAGCAGGCAAAATTGATGTTGAGGTTTTTAACATAAGGGATTACACCCTGAATAAACATAAAAATGTGGATGATACGCCTTACGGCGGCGGTCATGGAATGGTAATGCAGACACAGCCAATATATGACTGCTGCAAGGCTATTGAGGAAAAATCATCATCCAAACCTTTTGTGATTTTTACCACAGCAGCGGGGAAAGTGTTTAATCAGGAACTTGCAATCGAACTCAGCAAAAAAGAAAATATAACTATAGTATGCGGACATTATGAAGGTATTGATGAAAGGGTTATTGAGGAAATTGCCGACATGGAAGTTTCAATAGGAGACTTTGTACTGACGGGCGGTGAACTGCCGGCATTGGTTATCACCGATGCAGTAAGCCGCATGTGTGAAGGTGTTCTCAAAAGCAGCGAGGGCTTTATGGAAGAAAGTCACTTCAATGGACTGCTTGAACACGCACAGTACACCCGTCCGTATGAATGGATGGGCCGTAAAGTGCCGGATGTGCTGTTGTCAGGACACGAAAAGAACATAAAAGATTTCCGTTTCAATGACAGCCTTGAACGCACAAAACAAAAACGTCCCGATATGTACGAAAAATATATGCAGGAACACCCGCCGCAGCCGCCTAAAAAGAAACGCAGTAGGACAAAACCGTCGGAATGTTGATAACTACTATTTAATTCCTACAATCAAGTTGAAAAGTTGTAGTCAAACTGCACAAAAGTTATTAAAATAAACTAACAAAACTATGTGAATAACATAAATTTTGTTTCTGTTTTGTTGACTAATCAGGGCAATTATTATATGATATTCATATATAAAAAATAGCTACAAAAACATTTAATTATGAGGAGATATAGCGATGTTTTATAAAGATGTAACAGTTGAAAATCAGGTTGGTTTGCATGCTCGTCCAGCAACATTCTTCATTCAGAAAGCTAACGAATTTAAATCTTCCATCTGGGTAGAAAAAGAAGAAAGAAGAGTTAATGCAAAATCACTTCTCGGTGTTCTTTCCCTTGGTATCGTAGGCGGTACAACAATCCGTGTTATTGCTGACGGTCAGGACGAAGAAGCTGCTGTTGAAGCATTGGTAAAACTTGTAAATTCCGGTTTTGCTGACTAATTTATAACACGACCACCGCCTTGATTTTCAAGGCGGTGATTTTTTAATTTGGGAGAATTATGACAAAACAAGAGCTTTTCCGCAAGGCAAAAACTTTGCCGAAACTACCGGGTGTGTACATCATCCGCAATGACAAGGATGAAATAATCTATATCGGCAAAGCGAAACGTCTTGTTACAAGGGTAAGCCAGTATTTCAAACCAGGTGCTGTACACGAAACCAAGGTTGCAAAAATGGTGGAAAATGCGTTCAGCTTTGACGTTATTGTAACCAACAGCGAATTTGAAGCGCTAACCCTTGAATGCAGCTTAATAAAGCAGCATTCCCCAAAATACAATATTCTTTTAAAGGACGATAAGGGCTACAACTTTATCAAGGTTTCCAAAGAGGAATACCCAAGAATTACTGCAGAATTCCAGCAGGATGACAGCGGAAAATTCATCGGCCCGTATATGTCCAGCTTTGCTGTGCGGGAAATGGTAAATACCACACAGCAGATATTCAGACTGCCAACCTGTTCAAAGCAGTTTCCGAGAGATTTCAGAAAAGAACGCCCGTGTCTTAACTACCATATCAATAAATGTATGGGTTTGTGTTCGGGCAGAATAAGCAAGGCGGACTACAATGAAATTATCGACAATGCCGTAAAATTTATCAGTCAGGATACAGAAAAAATAATCGCTGCACTGACCGAAAGTATGGAACATCACAGCGAAAACCTTGATTTTGAAAAAGCAGCTGTTATCCGCGACCAGATTATCGCCATACAAAAGCTGGCACAGGGGCAGAATGTTGTCAATAAATCACTGCAGAACCACGATTTTATTGCGGTCGCCTGCGGAGGCAGCAACAGCGTTGTAAGTGTATTAAGATATCGCCGCGGACGTCTTGTGGACAAAAAGGAACATGTTTTCTTTGGAGAAACCGATGCGAACGAAGTGCGCAGCAGTTTTCTTCTGCAGTTCTATACAAGGGAAACACCACCTAAAAATATCTATCTGGATGAATTTCCTGAGGACGAGGCTATCCTTGAATATATCAGAAAGCAGACAGAGACAAAGGTCAACTTAACCATTGCCCAGAAGGGCGAAAACACAAAAATTATAAAAATGGCGTATACAAACGCGGTGGAGCGTCTTGCCCGAGAAAGCGGCAGACTTAACAAATCAGAACGCTTTGTGGACGAGCTTGGTGCATTGCTGGGCATGGATAATCCGCCGAAAGTTATTGAAAGTTACGATATTTCCAACTGGGGTGACGGCACCAGCGTGGCAGGTATGGTTGTTTTTACCGACGGTAAGCCTTACAAGGCAGGTTACCGCAGATTTAAGATAAACACTGTTGCAGGCACAGATGACTACGCTTCCATGCAGGAGGTTATCAGCCGCCGCATAAACCGCTATGATATGGGCGAAAAAGGCCAGTTCGGCACAAAACCGGACCTTATCCTGCTTGATGGCGGCAAGGGGCATCTTTCATCGGTGCTGGAAATTGTGCAGGGTACAAGCTTTGAAGACGTGGCAATATTTGGCATGGTAAAGGATTCAAAACACCGTACAAGAGCAATTGTGGGCAAAGATGGCGAAATTGCCATTGCAATGCACAAGGGTGTGTTTAAATTTGTTACCGAAATTCAGGACGAAGTACACCGTTTTTCCATAGAATATATGCGGAAAAACCAAAAGACAAAATCCTATGCAGTCACCCTTACAAAAATCAGCGGTATAGGTGAAAAAAAGGCAGAAAGCCTTATGCGTGCCTTTAAAACACTTACAAAAATCAAAACTCTTTCGGTACCGGAACTTATGGAAGCAGATGGTATCAGCGAAAGAGATGCAAAAAATATATACGATTATTTTAACAGTCAGAGGGAAAATATATGAGAGTTATCAGCGGTACAGCACGCAACAAGCCTTTGCTTTCTGTGGAAGGCATGGACACCCGCCCAACAATTGACAGGGTAAAAGAAGGCGTGTTTTCTTCAATTCAGTTTATTGTTCCGGGAGCAAAGGTGCTGGATCTGTTCAGCGGCACAGGCCAGATGGGTATTGAATGCCTTTCACGCGGGGCAAGTTTTGGAGTGTTTGTTGACATGGCACCAAAAGCGATTGATGTAACCACAAAAAACCTTAAAAGCTGTGGTCTTTTTGACAAGGCAAGGGTAGTAAACATGGTTTCACAGGATTTTTTGCGTACCACAAAGGACAAATTTGACATTGTTTTCCTTGATCCGCCATACAATATGGGGATTTTAGATGAAATTTTGCCAAAAGTTTGCGAAATTATGTCGGATGATGGTATAATAATTGCAGAAAGTGAACTTGGCTGGAAACCTGCCCAAACAGATGGTTTAAAACTTAAAAAGCAGTATAAGTACGGCAAAGTTCTGGTTTCTAAATTCCAGAAGGAGTCCCAGCAATGAAAATAGCAATCTGCCCGGGCAGTTTTGACCCGGTTACAAAAGGTCATGTGGATATTCTTGAACGTTCCAGCAAACTGTTTGACAAGGTTATTGCAGTAGTGCTGGTAAACCCTGCAAAAAATCCGACCTTTACAACAGAAGAACGTGTTGAACTTATAAAACGCGTTACAACACATATTCCTAATGTGGAAGTTGAAAGTTATACAGGTCTGGTTGCAGACTATGCAAAGCTTAAAAACGCACACACCTTAATTAAAGGTCTGCGTGCGGTTACCGACTTTGAGTATGAATTTCAGCAGGCGCTTATCAACAAAAAATTAAACCCTGACCTTGAAACTCTGTTCATGGTTACAAATCAGGAACATATGTATCTGTCATCCACACTTGTACGCCAGATTGCTGAATTTGGCGGTGACATAGATATGTTTGTTCCGGAACAGATAAAAGAAACTCTTAAAGAAAAGATGATTAAGGAGAAATAATGTATGGCAGTTTCAATTGAAAGCATGCTTGAATCATTGGAAGAATTACTGGAAGAAGGTGTTGGCGTGCCTCTCAGCGGAGGCAAACGCCTTGTTGATGTTGAACAGGCAAGAGACATCATTGATGATATCAGAATAAATATGCCACAGGAAATTCTGCAGGCAAAGGCTATTGTTCAGGATAAAGCACAGATTATGGCAAGAGCAAACAAGGAAGCGGAAGAAATTGTACGCCGTGCCGAAGAAAGAGCACGCATCCTTGTAGACCAGCAGGAAATTGTTTCCAAAGCCAACGAAAAAGCAAAGGAAATCACACAGGCTGCACAGACACAGGCTGCACAGCTTAAAAGCACAGTTACAGAATACTGCAGCAATATCCTTAACCAGACACAGGAACAGCTGCAGAAAAGCTTTAACGAGGTTAAACTGGTTACAGAAAACCTTAAAAAATAATCTGTTTGCAGTACATTACGGCGGAAAGCAAAAACAAGGCTTTCCGTCTTTTCTTATACAATGGCAAACTCTGTTGTAAACGGGGGTGTAACACCCAAAGGACGGTGTGCATACAATATCTTCAAGGAGTGGTGTTATGAAGATTGTTGTGGTAAAAAGTCCAAGGGCTTTAAAAGGATTGCTGAAAATTATATTTAAAATATAGGCAAAAAATGTGAGGTATCAGCCTTAAAGGGCTTGATACCTTTTTGTTTTAATGGTAAAATATTAAGATGAAATTATTATATATAAATGTAACAGCGGCTTTGCCATTGTGAATTTTAATAATAAAAAACAAATTATCAAACAGGAGAATTATTTTATGGAAACAATGGGTAATTTGAGAAGAACCCACTACTCCGTTGCTTTGAGCGAAAAAAATGTAGGCGAACAAGTAACAGTAGCAGGTTATGTTGCAAAGGTTAGAGACCTTGGCGCAGTTGTGTTCTGTGATGTACGTGACACACAGGGCGTAGTACAGCTTAACTTTGGTGATGATTGCGACGCACAGACTCTGGAAAAAGCAAAAATGCTCCGTACAGAATTTGTTGTTATGGCTAAAGGTGAAGTTGTTCTCAGAGAAAAAGCTAATCCAAACATCCCTACAGGTATGATTGAAATTAAAGTTGGCGAGCTTAAAATTCTCTCCAAAGCAGAAACAACACCATTTGAAATCAAAGACGATATCAACGTTAAAGACGAACTTAAACTTAAATACCGCTACCTTGACCTCAGAAGAAGCAAAATGCATGAAGGTCTTGTAGTGCGTCACAAAGTTGTTCGTGCTGTGCGTGAATACTTTGACAGAAACGACTTTATTGAAATTGAAACACCTGTGCTTATGAAATCCACACCGGAAGGTGCACGTGACTACGTTGTACCAAGCCGTGTACAGCCTGGTAAATTCTTTGCTCTGCCACAGTCTCCACAGATTTACAAACAGCTTCTCATGCTTTCCGGTTACGACAGATATGTTCAGATTGCACGCTGCTTCCGTGACGAAGACCTTCGTGCGGACCGTCAGCCTGAATTTACACAGATTGACGTTGAAATGGCATACGTTGACGAAATCGATGTTCAGACAATGAACGAAGGCATGGTTAAACATGTATTCAAAGAAATTCTTGGTGTTGATGTTCAGACACCATTCCCAAGAATGCCATACGAAGAAGCAATGAACCGTTACGGTGTGGACAAACCTGACACACGTTTCGGCCTTGAACTTGTTGACCTTACAGAATGTGTAAAAGATGCTGAATTTGTAGTGTTCAAATCTGCAATTGAAGGTGGCGGTTCTGTTCGTTGTATCAACGCAAAAGGTCTTGCAGACAAGCTTACAAGAAAAGAAATTGACAAACTTGTTGAAGTTGTAAAAACATACGGCGCAAAAGGCCTTGCTTATACAAGACTTACAGCAGATGCTGAAACATCCAGCTATGAAAAATTCCTTACACCTGAACAGGTTGAAGCAGTAAGAGCAAAAGCAGAAGCAGAAAAAGGCGACGTTATCCTTGTTGTTGCTTCTGACGATATGGATGTTGTATATGCATCTCTTGGTGCACTCCGTCTGCATATTGCAAAGAAATTTGAACTGTTCAACCCAGACCAGTTCAACTTCCTGTGGGTTACAAACTTCCCACTGTTTGAATATGACAAGGAAGAACAGCGTTTTGTTGCAAAACACCATCCATTCACAATGCCAAAAGAAGAAGATATCCCATATATCGACACAGACCCTGGCAGATGTTGTGCAAAAGCATACGATATGGTTCTTAACGGTGTTGAACTTGGCGGCGGCTCCATCCGTATCACAAATCCGGAACTTCAGCACAAAATGTTCAAAACACTTGGTTTCACTGAAGAACGCATCAGCGAAAACTTCGGCTTCCTTGTAGAAGCATACAAATACGGTGCACCACCACACGGCGGTATGGCTTACGGCCTTGACAGACTTTGCATGCTTATGGCTCACAAGGATTCTATCCGCGATGTTATCGCATTCCCTAAAGTACAGAACTCCGGTGAAATTATGTCCGGCTGTCCTGACTATATTGAACCAAAACAGATGGACGAACTTTACATCGCTTCAACTGTGGAAGAAACAGAAGGATAATTTTAAAGGCAGGGTGATAACCCTGCCTTTTCTGTATAAAAACATTTCTGTTTTTCAAATTGATATCATTAATTTAATAAAAAATGTCATTCTGAGGCGTTTATGCCTAAGAATCTCTCGGGTTGATGCGACAAGGAGATTCTCAGCTAAGCTCAGAATGACATTTTGGTTTATTGTATTAAGTTGATGTTTTTACTTTATCTTAACAGCATTGGGTTGAATATCAGAGGTGTTTTGATAATTAATATGCTATTTTTTTACCACAGGCAGCCACACTTCAGCATAGCGGGAGCTGTTTGTCACCGCGTCACCTTCCTTGTAGTACCAGTGGTATACAGCAACTTCCGGTCGCTGGTCAAGCTCGTATCCGCTTTCAGGAAGCCATACAGTTGCAGCCTGCTGTCGCAGTTTTTCAATCACCATTGAAGGCCATTCGCAGTTTTCGGTACGGCATACAAGATAATTCCCTGCAGGCAGGTTTATTCTTTCAAAGCGTTTTGCATCTTCACCAAGAACTTCTTCCAGGTTGTCGGTGTCTTCCTTGTTGATGTGGTAAGCAATGTAAAAATCATAGCCTTCATCATTAATGTTATTCACGATGTTGTAATGCATTTCGCCGTCATTTGCCATACCCGTCAGAATAAACTGATTTACACGGGTAGAGCAGTAAAAATCGTTTTCCTGCTGGTTTCGTCTGTCATCATCCGGTGTGCCTGCAAATCTGCGTTTAAAGCCTACCAGAGTCTGTTCGGGTTTGTTTTCAATTTTGTAACTCATAAAATTGCCACCTTTCATTGAAATATCTATGACAAGGCGGGAGCAATGTTTCAGTTTGCTTTTGTTGTTTTTTGCCTGTGAAGGCAGAAAACCGTGAAAACGCTGGAATGCCTTTGCAAAACTGTCCGGACTTTCATAACCATATTTGAGAGCCACATCTATTATTTTTACATCTCCGCCGGCAAGCTCGTCGCCGGCAAGGGAAAGTCGTCGGTTGCGAATATATTCACCCACTGTAAATCCGCACAGAATACTGAAAACCCTTTGGAAATGCCAGGATGAAGAAAAGCTATGCGCAGCAATGTTGTTGTAATCCAAATTTTCTGTGATATGCTCTTCAATATAGTTTATTGCGTTTTGCATTCCTGTTATCCAGTTCATATTCATTCCTCCTTGTCTGTCTGTATTCTATCAGGAATAAAAAGTTTTTTCCCGACATAATGTGCTTTCCAAGGTCGTATTCACAGCTCAAATAACAATTGTATTTTAATCCGTTACCATCGCACAGGCACCGCAACGCTGTAATATTCAAAGTCGGTTATATTGAATATACCGGGCTCAAATATGTCTGTGTTGCTGCGGTCTACAATATAAACAGCATCTTCGGCTGCATTAATGGTTTCGGGCAGGTAAAAATGATACTTGTCATAGCTGCGTACAAATTCAAAAGCTTGTTTCTGATTTAATTTTTCGGCAGTATCAATATATGTGTGAGGGTCACCCTGAGTATAAAAAAGGGTAAGCATATACGGCTGATTTATGTTTGTGCCTATATAAATCTTTTCACTTTCAGCTTCTTCGGCAAGCTCCAGTGCATTTTCGTAGGAATGAAAGAAATGACGGGAAACTGTCTTGGAGTGTACGGTAAAATATTCTCTGCAGAACAAACCAAACAGAAAAACACAACAGATTGCAGCTGCATATTTAAAATATCTGCTGCATCTGCAAAAAGAGGCAAGGGTGATTGAAATGTAATATGCCACAGGTATAAATACAATGTTTACCCTGTTCACATTGACATCGGTAACCATAACAACAAGCAGTGCACACACAAGCCACCAGTGCATTACAAAGCTGTGTTCCTTTCTGTAAAAAAAGCTGAGCAGAACACCGATAAAAACAAGCGGCACAAAAACGATATAACATATACCGTAGTTTTTAAACCCGTTCCAGCTTAATCCGTCACCCTGATTTATAAGAATACGGAAAAACGCTTTCAGGTTGTCTGCACAGCCTGCCAAAAAACTTTCGCCTGTGCCTGTAACGGCAGAAAACCGCTGCTGATACATTTTTGGAATGGTAAAACCTAAAAATGTCATCTGCTCAAGGTCGGTTATATTTATAACAACAAACAGTATTACAGGCAGTACAGTCACAAACAAAAGCAAAGCGGAAAATATAAAATGCTTTGTGGAAATTTTCTTTTTTGCAAGCATATAAAGCCATATACCGCCTGCAAAAAACGGCATAAAGAGATACGCTGTGCCGTAACTGTAGCAGGCAAGGCCAAGCACAGCTGCAGCAGCATAAAGATATGCAGGTTTTTCTTTTTTCAGGTACAGCATTATCAGCAGACAGCCAAGCAGAACCATGTCGGGAAATATATTGCTTTCAAGTGCCCAGCGGCTTTTCATAATATGCCATGGATAAATTGCAAAAAACAGTGTACTTACAAGTGCTGTGTGTTCGTCCCACAAAGTTTTTATAAGTTTATAAAAAACAGCAACCGAAGCACAGCCTGTTATTGCCATAGGCAGGCGTATTGTAAAAACATTAAGCCCGAAAACAGCAACAAAAGGCATGCAAAGCCAGCTGTAAAAAATGTTCTGTCCGCTGCCCCAGCTAAGCAGATGCACAGGGTTGGTTATGCCGTTGCGGTCGATGCCGTAATACAGAAGTGAAAAGGCTTCGTAACCGCTGGAGGCTTCGTCCTGATTAAGTCCGCCGGGGAAAACTCCAAGCCCGTAAAGACGCACAGCAAAACCGACAGCAAATATAATAATCAATGCAAACTGATGTTTTGAAATTTTAAATTTATCTTTCATCAATAATCTCCATAAAGTCGGATATATGAAAAATTATATATCATAAGCACAGTTAAAACAATAAAAAATGTTCAGGATAATTCCTGAACATTTTTTCATAATATTGATTCTGTTATATTATTTACAGTATTTTTCAATGTAATTTTCGCGGCATTTATTGATGATATCCTTTGCGGACTGTGCATCCATCGTGTCGTTTACAACAGTTTCCTTAGCTTCAAGGCTTTTGTAAACGGTAAAGAAATGTCCCATTTCATCAGCTACATGTTTTGGAAGCTCACTGAGTTCCTGATATTCGTTGTAGGTTGGGTCATCAAAAGGTACTGCAATAATTTTTTCGTCAAGCTTGCCGCCATCAAGCATTGTGATAACGCCTATAGGGTGACATCTTACAAGACTCATAGGGCGTATTGTTTCGCTGCAGAGAACAAGCACATCCAGCGGGTCACCGTCATCAGCGTATGTGCGGGGGATAAAACCATAGTTTGCAGGATAATGAGTTGATGTGTGGAGAATACGGTCCAGAATAATAAAACCGGTTTCTTTGTCCAGTTCATATTTGTTTTTTGACCCTTTTTCAATTTCTATAACAGCAATAAAATCGTCTGCATTTATTCTGCCGGGTTTAATATCATGCCATATATTTCCCATAGGTATTGTCTCCTTTGCATTGTGGATTTCTTTTTCATTATGATACATTATTTAACCCTCTTTTTCAATATGAGTCACACACTTTTCAGCTTTATCAATCTGCTGTTGCTGAACGGCAATTATTTTATCCAGTTTATAATGTATATCCTCAATTATAATTTCAGTTTTCAGTCCTGTTTTGTAATCACTTTCGGAACGGCGGCGGTCTTTTTCTTCCTGCCTGTTCTGACTCATCATAATCAGAGGCGCCTGTACTGAAGCAATGCAGGACAGTATAAGGTTTAAAAGAATAAAAGGATATGGGTCAAAAGGTGCGGACAGAAAATAAAGGTTCAGCACAATCCATCCTATAAGAAATATGCAGAAAGAAATTATAAACAGCCAGCTGCCTGCAAACTTTGCCAGACTGTCCGCAGCTTTGTCGCCGAAAGGAAGATTTTCATCCCGGTCGGCAATGAAAAAATCTTCTTCAAGCAAAGCGTGTATAAGCTGTTCATCATCAATATTTTCATCAGTAACTTTTATAATCTTTTTTGCAAGTGCAGTTTTGAGTTTTCGTGACATTGTTTTCTCCCGTTTTTTATTTATTATTGCCATACAGGACATATTTTATTGTGAAAGAAATATATATTTACTGGGCAAACTTTTTCCCGATAGGAAAGGAGATAAATATGTCAACAAAGATTTTTTATGACAACATGCTGACAACTGCAAAACTTGCGGAACTGTCTGCAGAGCATTCTGTGGAAACAGAAATTCTGCTTGCGGACTATGACCAGCCTGTTTTCAAAATTGTAAAAAGCACAATGGAACATTCAATTACACAGAAATATATAACAAAAAATAAACTGGTGACAGAAGGTTTTATAAGGCTGTCGGTTTACTATCAGCCACCTGAAGGAGAAAAACTTTCCGTTGCCACACAGCGCATACCGTTCCAGAAACAGTTTGAACTGCCATTGGAAAATGCTGATGTCAGCTTTATAAATGTGTACGGAAATTGTCAGTACATCAATGCACGCCCCCAGAATCCTACCAGAATTGATATAAGAGGGGCATATATGTTTACAGTAAAAGTGTGCGGGCAAAGTCCTGTAAAAGCAGTTTCGGCAGCAAAAGGGAATGCTGTGTGCTGCAACAGCAGGGAAGTTGCGTCATTCTATCTTTCAGGACAGAACATCCGGCAGTTCACAATAGAAGACGAACTGGACATAGACTCTCAGCAGATAAAAATAATCCGCATACATACCTGTACACCAACCCCTGCAGTTACAACCTATCAGGGCAAGCTGACCAGCAAAGGTGAGGTTGTGGCAGATATATACTACACGCTGTCTGACAGCAGAGAGGTAAAAAAATATTCCCACACATTTTTGTACAATCAGATTATAGATGTTTCCGAAGTAAAGGAAAACCATGTTGCATATACCGATGTTTCGGTTACAAATGTTTCTGTTTCATATGATGCTGACAGCAAAAAATATCTGGCAGGGGTAACTGTCCAGCTTGATGCAGTGTCTTTTGCAAAACAGGAAATCATTGCGGTTACCGATGCTTTTTCCTGTTGTTTTGATTATCGCAGCACAGAAAAACAGGTTTTGACCGATAAAAACATATATCAGGTGGACAAAACACTGCCATTCAAATTTACAGCGGATACAGGCAGAGACAGCACGGTATGTCATATTATTTTTGACATAAGTCCTGTCAGAAGCTATTACGAAATAAATAAAACTGCGGTAAAGGCAAAAGTCAGTGCCAATATAATCACCCTCAATTCACAGAATGAATACGAATGCAGTGAATACAGCGAAGATATTATGCTTTCCTGGCTGGAAAACTGCGGAAGAAATGATGAAATACTTGTAAAACTTACAGCGGGAGATTCATCTTTTGTGCAGTCGGGAGACAAGGTTCAGGTTAATGTAAACCTTTATGCACAGGGGTTTGTTATCGAAAAAGAACAGCTTACTCTGTTGGAAAGTTTTGAGGAGGACACCGATAATCCCTGCAGTGATGACAACGGAAACCTGACGGTATACTATGCACAAAAAGGAGAACAGGTGTTTGATATAGCAAAACAGCACCGTGCACAGCCACAGCATATTATGGATGAAAACGAGCTGCAAAATGATATTTTAATGGCAGATCAGATGATTTTCATACCTGCTTTTGAACAGTAAGGAGGGTTTGCATGAACATTTATGATGACATAAGGCAAAGAACACAGGGGTCGGTATTTATTGGTGTTGTGGGTGCGGTACGCACAGGCAAAAGCACCTTTATTAAAAAGTTTATGGAAGCTCTTGTCATACCTAACATTCAGGATGCTGACCGCAGAGTGAGGACTATTGATGAACTTCCACAGTCTGCAGCAGGCAGAACAATAATGACTACTCAGCCTAATTTTATTCCTGAACAGGGGGTGGAAATAACCATCAATGACAACCACAGCCTGAGAGTAAGGCTGGTGGACTGTGTGGGATATATGATAAAAGGTGCACAGGGTGACACTGAAAACGGAAAACCCCGCATGGTGAAAACCCCTTGGTTTAAACAGGAAATCCCATTTGAAAAAGCAGCGGAGATAGGTACATATAAGGTTATAAGTGAACATTCCACTATAGGTATAATGGTAACCTGTGACGGAACTATAAGTGATATACCAAGGGAAAATTATGTAAACGCTGAAGAAACTGTAGTGGCACAGCTTAAAAAAATCGGCAAACCTTTTGTTATTGTGATTAACAGTGCAGAGCCTGACAGTTCTGCGGCAAAACAGCTTAAAGCACAGTTGCAGGCAAAACACGGTGTGGCAGCGGTGCTTGTAAACTGCCTTGAACTGACAAAGGAAAAAGCGGAAGAAATTTTATCCCTTGCTTTAAAAGAATTTCCGGTAAAAGAAATTAAACTGTCGCTGCCTAAATGGATTGCAATGCAGGACAATGGCTTTGAGTTTAAAAGAAAAATAAAAGAAGATATCAAACAGGCTTTGTCAGAAGTGAAAAAAATCAGCGGCATGGAAACTGCGGTACATAAGCTGTCACAAAGCGAAAATGTGCTGTCGGCACAGCTTGCAGGTGTGGATTTCGGCACAGGAACAGCAAGGATAAACATAGATGTGGACAAAAACATCTACTATGATACGCTGGAAGCAATGACAGGGGAAAATGTACGGGATGAATGGGCGCTTATGAAACTTATAGGGCGTCTGTGCACAGCAAACGAAAAATATTCAAGGCTTGCACCTGCACTCAGTGAAGTGGAACGTACAGGATACGGAATTGTTATGCCATCCATTGAACAGCTGCACCTTGAAGAACCCGAAATTGTCCGTCAGGGGCAAAAATTCGGTGTGCGGCTTAAGGCAAGTGCACCGTCACTGCACATTCTTAAGGCGGATATCCACACCGAAGTCAGCCCTATTGTGGGCAGCGAAGCAAACAGTGAAGAGCTGGTAAACGGTATGCTGAAAAACTTTGAAAATGCACCGCTGGATATCTGGCAGTCAAACATTTTCGGCAATTCACTGCAGAACCTTGTAACACAGGGGCTTAACACAAAGCTGCTGAATGTGCCGCAGGAAGCACGCGGCAAACTGCAGGAAACTATCCAGCAGGTTATCAATGAAGGCTGTCAGGGGCTTATCTGTGTGATACTTTAGTTGCAAAACAGATGGATGTGTGATATATTTAAGACAGTTAAATATGAATGGAGTGAAAAGATGAGATAGTTTCTTGCACTAAAAATCAACTGCAAATGTAAGTCCGGGTCATTCAGGATGGCTGGCTTTGCTGCGGTTAAAAAGCAAGAAAATATCCCGCTCTGTATAAATTAAAAAAGGCATATTATATTTACAGACTGCAGGAATATTGTTCTTGCAGTCTGTTATATTTTTGGAGGAACTATATGTCTTTGATAAATATACAAAATTTAACATTCAGCTATGACGGCAGTTATGACAATGTTTTTGAAAACATATCTTTCCAGCTTGATACTGACTGGAAACTTGGTTTTACAGGAAGAAACGGCAGAGGTAAAACCACTTTTTTAAATCTGCTTCTTGGCAGATACAGCTACAGCGGCAAAATATCGGCCAATGTCAGTTTTGAATATTTCCCTTATAAAGTGGAGGACAAAAACACAGTTACAATTGATATTGTTGAACAGATATATCCTGACTGCCAGTACTGGCAGATAGTAAAAGAGCTGAATCTGCTGGCAGTCAGTGAGGATGTACTGTACCGGCCTTTCAATACCCTGTCCAACGGCGAACAGACCAAAGTGCTTTTGGCAGTAATGTTTTTAAAAGAAAACAGTTTTCTGCTTATCGATGAACCTACCAACCACCTCGATTTACAGGCAAGGGAAACTGTCAGTCGTTATCTCAACAGTAAAAAAGGTTTTATTCTCGTTTCCCACGACCGTGCATTTCTTGACGGATGTGTAGACCATATACTTTCAATCAATAAAACCAATATCGAAATACAGCAGGGTAATTTTTCTTCCTGGCTTGCAAATAAAGAGCTGCAGGACAACTTTGAACTGGCGGAAAATGCAAAACTCAAAAAGGAAATCCGCCGTCTTACCGAAACTGCAAGGGAAAAGGAAAAATGGTCAGAGGTTGCCGACAGACGCAAGGTAGGCATAGACCCCAACAAAGTTGACAACAAAAGCGGTTACCGGCCTATGCAGGCGGCAAAGGCTGAAAAGCTGATGAAGCGTGCGAAGGCCATTGAAAAACGCAATGAAAAAGCGATAGAAGAAAAGTCAAAACTGCTCAAGAATATCGAAACAAGTGCTGAACTGAAAATCAGTCAGGAGAAATATCATGCCGACAGGTTGATTTGTGCTGACAATCTGTCAGTGGAATATGACGGAAGAAAAGTTTTTGAAGGTATCAGTTTTTCACTTAACAGAGGGGACAGACTGCTGCTTAAAGGTAAAAACGGCAGTGGCAAAAGCACAATAATAAAGCTTATCTGTGGAGATGAAATCAATTATAAAGGAACTTTTGAAAAGGGCAGCGGACTTGTAATATCCTATGTGCCGCAGGATGTCGGCAATGTAAGCGGCAATCTTTCTGATTATGCAAAGCAGCATAACATTGACGAAAGCCTGTTCAAAGCCATTCTGCGCAAACTGGATTTTGCAAGGGTGCAGTTTGAAAAGGATATTTCGTCTTTCAGCGACGGGCAAAAGAAAAAGGTGCTTATTGCCAAAAGCCTGTGTGAAAAAGCTCATCTGCACATATGGGACGAGCCTATGAACTATATTGATGTTATATCCCGTATGCAGATAGAAAAACTGATAACGGATTTTGAGCCCACAATTCTGTTTGTGGAGCACGACAAAACGTTCTGTGACAATATTGCCACAAAAATTGTTGAACTATAAAAACAAAAGGTACGGCAATTAGCCGTACCTTTTTGTTATGTACTCTGTTTAAAAATTATTTGCCGAATTTTTCATCAAGCCATTTGTAGATTGGTGCACAGATTTTTTCTATGCTGCCTTCTTCAAACGGGCTTACAAGACCGCAGGCTTTGATTGTTTCTTCAAAGCCCATTGTGCCGCCGTAACGGAGGAATTCCATATATTTTGCCCATGCATTTTCAGGGTTTTCAAGGAACATTGCAAAGAACTGCAATGACAATGTCTGAGCAAGTGAGTATTCGATATAGTAGAATGGAATTACATAGATATGTGCAAGTTTCTGCCATGTTGCACCGCGTGCATTGAACGGAACTTCACTGTAGTCAAGGTATGGACGGAACTGACTTTCAAGGTCCAGCCAGCATTTATCTCTTTCAGCAGGTGTCCATTCAGGATGTGTGTAAACAAGTTCCTGGAAATAGTCGCCGATTACGCCGTAAGGAATAAAGAAGGAAGCGCCTTTTGTGTGGCTTTCCTGATATTTTGCTGTGTCTTCACCAAAGAACAGATGATGCCAAGGTGTTGTCAAAAATTCCATACTCATGGAATGTGTTTCAGCACTTTCAGCGCCGCAGTCCTGCAAAGCAAAGTATTTAACTTCCTTGCATGCTGTAAAGGATGCAAGTGCATGGCCGGCTTCATGTGTCAGCACGTCAACGTCACCCTGTGTGCCGTTAAAGTTTGCAAAGATAAATGGCAGGCCTTTGCCATACATTGTTGCACAGTAGCCGCCAGGGCGTTTGCCAGGTTTTGCATCAAGGTCAAACAGTTCTTTTTCCACCATTGTGTCAAACAGTTCTTTTGTTTCAGGTGCAAGTTCTGTATACATCTGATGTGCACGGCGTACAAGTTCCGGTCTGTCATATTTTGGCAACGGGCTTCCGTCAGGATATGCAAAAGCATCATCGTAGAACATAAAGTTTTCGCCTACGCCGATTCTTTCAGCCTGCATCTTTTTGTATTCGATGTTTTTTGGCACCATAACTTCCTTAACCTGTTTGCGGAAGTTTGCAACATCTTTTGCAGTGTAGGAACGTTTTTTGCTTACATAAGAGTATTCAACAAAGTTTTCAAAACCGAGAGTATGTGCAATTTCTGTTCTGATTTTTACAAGTTTGTCGTAGATTTCGTCAAGTTCTTCCTTGTACTGTTCAAAGTATTTGCCCTCTGCTTCCATTGCAGCTTTTCTCAAAGCACGGTCAGAGTTGTAGCGGTATGCACCAAGCTGGCTTGTATTGAGAACCTTGCCGTCAAATTCAATCTGTGCAGAAGCAAGAATTGTCTGGTAACGGGTGCAAAGTTCAGCATCTTTTGCCATAAGGTCAATGATTGCAGGGGAGAATGAACGCTGTTCCATTTCAAGGCAGTTGAACATATGTTCGCCAAATTCTTTTTTAAGCTCATCAATAAACTTGCTTTCCAGCATAGCTTTGTTGAATTTGTTGTAAGCTTCACTCATTTTTGGCAGGTTGTTGTCCAGATATTCTCTTTCAGCAGCATAGAATTCATCGTTCATATCAACTGAGTTGCGGATATAAACAATGCTTTCCATATCAAACAGTTCCAGTTTGTCTTTTTCAAGCAGAGTGAAAATTTCAATCTGTTCCTGTGCGCTCTGTGCAGCAGCAAATTTTTCTGTCAGTTCGTTGCAGTGAGCAATCATTGCATCAACATCAGGACGGGAATAAGGCATTTCGCAAAATTTCATTGTATTTCTCCTTTCGAAAGAAACATTTTTATAGCTGATTTAATTATATACAATTGATATTTTTTATTCAATGTATATTTGTTTCATTGCACAAAAAATACACAGCTTTTAACAGCTGTGTATTTTTATCATAACATTCTGAAATTATTTTTTGAGATTATCCACAACATTCCATACAGGTTCACATACTTTACCAAGGCTGTTTTCGCTGAACGGACTTGTAAGCCCTGCATATTCAATTGTGTCAACGATGTTCATTGTGCCGCCAACTTTGAGGAATTTCATATATTTTTTCCATGCTGCGTCACGGTCCTGCAGGAACAGGGAATAAATCTGCAAAGCAAGTGTCTGTGCAAGGGAATATTCTATGTAGTAGAACGGAATTGTGTAGATGTGCAACTGCTTCTGCCAGCCGGCACCGCGGCTGAAAGCAGGCAGGTCGCCGAAATCGAGATATGGACGGAACTGATGCTCAAGTTCCAGCCATGCAGCATTTCTTTCATCAGGAGTCCAGTCAGGATTTGTGTAAACAAGCTCCTGGAAATAGTCAACAATAACGCCGTAAGGGATAAAGAACAAAGCATCTTTTGTATGGCTTTCCTGATATTTTGCAGTATCTTCACCAAAGAACAGGTGATGCCATGGGCTTGTGAGGAATTCCATGCCCATAGAGTGTGTTTCGGCACCAACAGCACAGGCGTGGCTTAAAGCCTTGTATTTGATGTTTTTGTGTCCTGTGAGGGCAGCAAGTGCGTGGCCTGCTTCGTGAGTCAGGGTTTTGATGTCACCTGCAGTGCCGTTGCCGTTTGCAAAGATGAAAGGCATGCCTGTATTGAACAGTGTTGCACAGTAGCCGCCAGGGCGTTTGCCTGGTTTTGCAGCAATGTCAAACATATCGTGTTCAACCATGAGATCCCACAGTTCCTTTGTTTCTTCACTCAGTTCGCTGTACATCTGCTGTGCAAGCTTTATGCTTTCATCAATTGTACATTTTGGTTTAGGGTTGCCGTCAGGGAATGCAAAGCCGTCATCATAGAATTTAAAATCATCACCAACACCGATAGCTTCTGCCTGCTGTTTTTTGTATTCCACATTTTTAGGTACCATAACTTCCAGCACCTGTTTGCGGAACTTGGCAACATCTTCCATTGTATATGGGCGGTTTTTCTTGAGATATATCAGCTCGGCATAGTTTTTGAAACCAAGTTTAAGTGCCTGCTGATGGCGGTTTTTAACCAGTTTGTCATAGATTGTGTCAAATTCTTCTCTGTGGTCATCAAAGAATTTGCCAAGCACTTCTGTTGCAGCTTTACGCATTTCTCTGTCAGGGCTTACAGTATATGGTGTAAGCTGTGAAAGATTGAGCACCTTGCCGTCAAGTTCCAGCTTTGCACTGCCTGTGAGTGCCTGATATTCATTGCACAGTGCGCTTTCTTCTGCCATAAGGTCAATTACGCTGCTGTTGAAGGTTTTAAGCCCTGCCTCCATACCGGAGAAAAAGTGTGCACCAAGCTCTTCTTTGAGTTCAGGCAAAAACGGGCTGTTGAGCATAGCCAGAGAAAATTCCTGACTTACCTGACTCACTTTTGGCATCCATTCGTCAAAGAATGCACGTTCAGCTTTATAAAATTCGTCATTTACATTTACACTGTTGCGGATATAAACCATACATTCAGATGTATAAAAGTCAAACTCTGCAGTTTCAACTTCCTTGTAAATATCAATCTGTTCCTGTGCACTTTTTGCAGCAACAAATTTGTCTTTAAGTTCGCGGTATTTTGCCATAAGTGCCTGCACGTCAGGGCGGCTGTAAGGCATTTCGGTAAATTTCATAAAAGTTCTCCTTTCGGGGTCAAAACAATTTTATACTGGTTTCATTATATACAATCAATTTTTATTATTCAATGTGCATTTGTATCAAAAAAACACACAGGTTTTTTACGACCTGTGTGTTTTATTATGGTAAAATATTGTTTTTATTTGTTGAGGCTGTCGACAACTTTGTATATAGGTTCGCAGGTTGCTTTTACACAGCCGTCTTCAAATGGACTGAGCATTTCTGCATGTCTGATTGTGTCAATAATATTCATCTTGCCGCCAACTTTAAGGAACTTCATGTATTTTTCCCAGGTTGCTTTTGGATCTTCGAGGAACATTGCATAAATCTGCAAAGCAAGGATGTGAGCAAGGGAGTATTCAATGTAATAGAACGGAATTGTGTAGATATGCAGCTGTTTCTGCCAGCCTGCACCGCGGCTGAAAGCAGGCAGGTCGCCAAAGTCGAGGTATGGGCGGAAAGTATGTTCAAGTTCCAGCCATGCAGCATTTCTTTCATCAGGTGTCCAGTCAGGATTTGTATAAACAAGTTCCTGGAAATAGTCAACAATCACACCGTAAGGGATAAAGTAACTTGCTTTCTTTGTATGTGATTCCTGATATTTTGCCGTATCTTCTTCAAAGAACAGATGATGCCATGGGCTTGTAAGGAATTCCATGCCGATGGAATGTGTTTCTGCACCTTCAGCAGAAGCGTGACGGAGTGACGGGTATTCAATATTGCGGGAACCATAGTAGCTTGCAAGTGCGTGACCTGCTTCATGTGTAAGTGTGTCAATGTCACCTGCTGTACCGTTGGAGTTTGCAAAGATGAAAGGATAACCGTATTCGCTGATTGTTGCACAGTAACCGCCCGGGCGTTTACCTGCCTTTGCATCAAGGTCAAACAGTTCGTTTTCAACCATAAGGTCAAACATTTCCTTGGTCTCAGGGCTGAGTTCAGCATACATCTGCTGTGCGCGTTTTACAAGTTCGTCAAGAGGGTATTTTGGCATTGGGTTTCCGTCAGGGAAGTCAAAACCATCATCGTAGAATTTAAAGTCGTCGCCAACACCAATAGCTTCTGCCTGCTGTTTTTTATATTCCACATTTTTAGGCACCATAATTTCCAGCACCTGTTTGCGGAATGCGGCAACATCTTCCATTGTGTATGGGCGGTTCTTTTTGAGGTACATAACCTGTGCAAAGTTGTCGAAACCAAGCTTCAAAGCCTGCTGATGGCGGTTTTTAACCAGTTTGTCGTAAATTGTGTCAAATTCTTCTCTGTGGTCGTCAAAGAATTTGCCCAGAGCTTCTGTTGCGGCTTTTCTTGTTGCACGGTCAGGAACCTGTGTGTAAGGGGACAGCTGTGAAAGATTGAGAATTTTTCCGTCAAATTCAATCTGTGCACCCGCAGTAAGGGACTGATACTGGCCTGTCAGTGTGTTTTCTTCTGCCATAAGGTCCATGATTTCAGGACTGAATGTTTTCTGCTGAACTTTGAGCCCGTTAAAGTAGTTTGTTCCAAGTTCTGCTGTAAGTTCATCTATAAAACGGGAATTAAGCATTGCTTTGGAAAATTTGCTGAAGCACTGCATAGCTTTTGGTCCGCAGCTGTCAAAAAAAGCCTGTTCTGCAGCGTAGAATTCATCGTGCATATTAACACTGTTGCGGATGTTTACAACACCACGGGCTGTGCCAAAAACGCTTTTTTCCTTTTCGACAGCCTTGAAAATTTCAAGCTGCTGCTGTGCGCTTTCTGCATTTGCAAAATCTTCTGCATACTGGCTGATGCGGCTTATCATTGCATCAACGTCAGGACGGGAATAAGGAATATCATTGAATTTCATACTTAATCTCCTTTATATCAATTTTATATTATACATTAAAAACTTCATTTATCTTTTCAGGTGTAAGGTTTTCTATTACTCTTACTGCAAGTTCCACAGCGGCTTCCATATCATCAATATGTGCATAGCCGTAATGTGTGTGTGCAAAACGGCTTGGAACACCTATTACAAGGCAAGGACAGCCTTCGTTGGCAAGGTGTATTGCACCTGCGTTTGTGCTGCCGCCTTTGCGTACGGCATACTGTGCTTTTATGTTGTATTTTTCACACAGTTCTCTTGCAAAGGCAATAAACTGCGGGTTGGATATCATGCCGTTGTCCATATGTCTTATCTGTGCACCTTTACCCAATGCGCCCTGTGCAGTACAGCTGTCAAAATATAAATCATCGGCAGGTGTGCCTTCAAAGGTGATGGAAAATGCAGGTTTTACAGTCTGTGCTGTTATTTTTGCACCGCGCAGGCCAACTTCTTCCTGACTTGCCAGTGCACCTGTAACATGAACAGGCAGGTCTGTTCGGTTTTCAAGACGTTTCATAACTTCAAGGATGCAGCAACAGCCAAGGCGGTTGTCAAATGCCTTACCGAACATTACACCTGTTTTTTCGTTGTAGTCAAAATATACTTCCGGCGCAACAGGGTCGCCAACCTGAATGCCAAACACATCAAAAACCTGGCTTCTGTCTGTCACACCAAGGTCAAGCTGGATATCAGCATAGATATCAAGCGGTTTGCTGAGTTCAGCAGCGGAAGAAAAATGAGGTGGTTTTGAAGTGGAAATTGCACGGTGATATTCACCTTTGCTGTTTTTGATGATAAAGGTGTGGGCAGGTACATTGCTTGGCACCCAGCCGCCTATAGGCAGAATTTTAAGCAAACCGTTTGGCAGAACAGCCTGTACCATAAAACCAACTTCATCGGTGTGGCTGTCAAGCATAACAACAGGTTTGTCTGCAGCAGCATCATAATTTACATAAAAGTTCTGCATATAATCCTTTTTCACAGGATAACTGCCTGTATATTTTGCCGCAGTTTTTGTCACATCGTGTTCAAACCCTGACGGACCGAAAGCGTTGGTCATATCTTTAATCATATCAATATTTATCATAAACTGTACCTCTTTTCAGTTGATTTCAACTGTTTTCATTATATGCCTTGTCAAAATAATTAACAAGGTGAACAACAAAAAAACTTGCCCAAAATTTTTGGGCAAGTTCCGTGCAAAATGATAAATTTTAAATTCTGTTTATACCAAGGGCAACAGCTTCTTCAGCCACAGCCTTTGCAACCACATCTGCAACACAAGGGTTGAATGGGTCAGGAATAATATATTCAGGATTAAGTTCGTCATCCTTAACAACCGATGCAATTGCTTTTGCAGCAGCAATTTTCATGCTTTCAGTAATATCGGTTGCTCTTACCTGTAATGCGCCTTTAAAGATGCCTGGGAATACAAGCACATTGTTTATCTGGTTAGGAAAGTCGCTTCTGCCTGTGCCTACAATGTATGCACCTGCACTGAGTGCCTTGTCAGGCATAATTTCAGGAGTAGGGTTTGCCATTGCAAGAATAACAGGTTTTTCGTTCATGGAAGCAACCATTTCTTCGTTTACGAGGTTACCGCGGGAGACACCGATGAATACATCGGCACCTTTCATTGCATCGGCGAGTGTACCTGTGCGTTTTTCACGGTTTGTGATTTTGGCCATTTCACGCTGTGCATCTGTGTTTGCCTGTCCGCCTTCAACAAGAATGCCAAAAATGTCGCACAGCGTCATATTTGTAAAACCTGCTGTCATAAGCAGACGGGCAATGGAAATGCCTGCCGCACCCGCACCGTTAAGTACAACACGGAGTTCACTGGGTTTTTTGCCCTTAAGTTTTGCTGCATTGAGCATAGCAGCAGTAACAACAATTGCGGTACCGTGCTGGTCATCGTGGAAAACCGGAATATCGCACAGTTCCTTGAGGCGTCTTTCAACTTCAAAACAGGTTGGTGCACCGATGTCTTCAAGATTGATGCCGCCAAAGCTTTTGGAAATTTTGTAGATAATGTTTACAAGCTCGTCAGGGTCTTTGCTGTCAACGCAGATAGGGAAAGCATCAACACCGGCAAATTCCTTGAACAGCACGCATTTGCCCTCCATAACAGGCATACCTGCAGCAGGACCGATATCACCAAGACCAAGTACTGCTGTACCATTTGTGATAACTGCCACAAGATTGGATTTTCTTGTATAGTCATAGGCTTTGCTTTCGTCTTTGTTTATTTCAATGCAGGGTTCTGCAACACCTGGGGTGTATGCAACTGCAAGTTCTTCTCTGTTTGTAACCTTTGCGCGGGATACAACTTCAATTTTACCGGCCCATTCTTTGTGGGCGTTAAGTGCATATTCTCTTTTATCCATCTGAATATCTCCTTGAAATATACATATTGGTGTAAAATGTATTTTATTGGTTTTATTGTAACAAAAACAGATGTGGTTGTAAACGGAAAAGTCGATAACATAAAACTGAATTTGTTATGAAAAAGATTTTATGGTGTTGAAAAAACGCAATTATTTTAATAGAATTAACACATATGGATGTTAATTATTATTTGATAACATTAATTACAGTCAAAAGGGAGTTTATATGGAATTCAATAAAAAACAAGTGAAAAGCATACTGCAGATAGTGGTTGTTTCAATATTGTTTTATTTTCTGCTGAAAGAGCTGAACCTTGTTCTGTCGGCAGTTTCATATCTGTGGAGCATTTTCAGTGTTTTTGCAATAGGCGGCGCAATGGCGTTCATAATAAATGTGCCTATGAAGTTTTTTGAAGAACATTATTTTTCAAGGTTTAAAAATATAGGCCGGGCAAAAAGACCGCTGGCATTCATTTTTACGCTTATTGCTATTGTACTGATAGTTTACCTTGTCATGTTTATTGTGGTGCCGGAGCTTATCAACACATTGCATATGGTTATATCTCAGCTGCAGGGTCTGTATGACAGACTGCCGCAGATAGTTTCTGACATTTCGGTAAAACTGCATCTGACCGAAGAAGCAATGCAGTCACTGCAGATTGAATGGTCAAATATTTCTGAAACAGTGATAAAAGCTGTACAGGGCGTTGCAAGCAGCGTGATTTCTTCTTCCACAAATATTATCAGCGGCATAGTAAACTTTATAACACAGTTTATTCTTGCTTTTATCTTCTGCATTTATATTCTGTTCTCAAAGGAAAAACTTGGTGCAGCATTCAAAAAGCTTGTCTATGCTTTGCTGAAAGAAAAACACGCTGACAATATAATAGGCATATTGAGACTTACAGGCAAAACTTTTGCAAGCTTTTTATCAGGGCAGTGCATGGAAGCGGTTATTCTTGGCAGTATGTTTATAGTGGCTATGACCATATTCCGTATGCCATATGCTCTTCTTGTTGGCGTGCTTATAATGCTGACAGCACTTATTCCGATTGTAGGTGCTTTCATAGGCTGTTTTGTAGGTGCATTCCTTATTCTGATGGTAAATCCTATGCAGACAGTATGGTTTGTGGTAATGTTCCTTGTTATACAGCAGATTGAGGGCAATGTTATCTACCCGAGAGTTGTAGGTTCGTCGGTTGGTTTGCCGCCTATACTTGTTTTTGCCGCTGTTATTGTTGGCGGTGACCTGTTTGGCGTTGCAGGCATGCTTTTGTTTATTCCGCTCACATCGGTGTTCTTTACAATACTCAGAGCATTTATCGACAGACAGCTTGCAAAAAAACAGATACCGCCTGAAAAAGTACAGTAAAACAATTAATCCCGTCAGAGTTGTCTGACGGGATTTTTATATGTGATTTATAATATATACAATGCAGTGTATGGTGCAACTGAGGGGTTATCTTGTAACTTTTACGCGTGACAAAACATGACAGGCTTCGCCAGGTGCAAGATGCACACCGTGGTCTTTTTTATCCCACTGGTGTGAGGCGTCTTCTTTATCGGGCAGACTGAGCCATGGTTCAACACAGAAAAACTTTGTTTTTGGTGTTTTTGCGGTCCACATTGCAACATATGGAAAATCCTGTACATCAAAATCAATTCTTCTGTTACTGTCTTTTTCTACAACAGAAACTGTTTTTGCGGTGAGGCCTGAAAAAATAAGTGTATCGTTTTCAAAGAAATTGTCCTTGAGCGGTATCTGTGTTATGTTTTCTTTATAAATACGGTTGCTGCCGTCCAAAAGCAGATTTTCGCTGTAAAGCCATTCAACAGGGGACTGGGGAGAGTCAAATTCGATGTAATAATCTTCTGTTGTGTGTTTGTCATCAAAAGGAAGGCGGAATCCCGGGTGAAAACCAAGGCCGAAATCCATACGGCGGGTATCTGTGTTGGTTACATCAATTTTGTGGTGAACAGAGTGACCGCTGAGCACAAAACTGGTACGGAATACAAAATTGTAAGGGAATTTCTTTTTGCTTTCAGCGGTTGCTTTATATTCAAAAATAATGATATTGTCTTCTTTGATTACAAGAGTATGCTCCACATTGCGGATAAAACCGTGGTTACCGGCAGGGTATTCTTCTCCGTCAACAATAAATTTGCCGTCTTTGAGCCTTCCAACCCATGGAAACAGCACAGGTGCACTGTAAGCCCATACACTTTTGTCTGACTGCCAGAGCATTTCTTCGTTGTTATTATTTTTTAAACTTATCATCTGAGCACCAAGACTGTCCACAGTCAGGGTCAGAAAGGTGTTTTTTATTGTGTACTGCATTTGCCTCGTCCTTTGAAAATAGTGTTTAAAAAATCATATTTTACATATTCCTGCAACATTTTTGATGGTTTTTATATATTATATACTACTTTTATCATAAATTAAAGATGCAAAATGACTAAAATTTTGCAATTTTAAATAATTTAAGTAATATTTTGCAACATTTACGAAGGTTTTGTCATATTAAGATGTATAATCTGCACAAAATATACAAGAAAAATATTGAAAAACATACAATTGCTGTGATATAATTAATTGGTTAATGATTTATCGGACTGTATTTTATGGAGGATTGCTGTGAAGGATTTTATAAATCAGATAGATAAGCGTCGCACATTTGCTATCATTTCTCACCCTGACGCAGGTAAAACAACACTTACAGAAAAACTGCTTTTGTACGGCGGTGCAATTCAGCAGGCAGGTATCGTTAAAGGTAAAAAAGGTGCTCGTGCAGCAACTTCCGACTGGATGGAAATTGAAAAACAGCGTGGTATTTCCGTTACATCATCTGTTATGCAGTTTAACTATGACGGCTACTGTGTAAATATTCTGGATACCCCTGGTCACCAGGACTTCTCTGAAGACACATACCGTACACTTATGGCTGCGGACAGTGCAGTAATGGTTATCGACGCAGCAAAAGGTGTTGAAACACAGACTAAAAAACTGTTCAAGGTTTGTACACTCAGAAACATCCCTATTTTTACATTTATAAACAAAATGGACCGTGAAAGTCAGGACCCGTTTGATCTCCTGCAGGAAATTGAAGATGTTCTGGGCATTGAAACATATCCAATGAACTGGCCAATCGGTTCCGGTAAAGATTTCAAAGGTGTTTATGACCGCAACAATCAGGAAATCATTGCGTTCAGTCATGACGGTAAAGTAGGTGTAAACCAGGCTATAGCAACAAAGGCAAAAATAGGCGATGACAACCTGGACGAACTTCTTACTGCTCCGCTTCACCAGCAGCTCAGTGAT
Source organism: Oscillospiraceae bacterium (assembly GCA_015067215.1). GTDB lineage: Bacteria > Bacillota > Clostridia > Oscillospirales > Ruminococcaceae > RGIG3102. Next base: position 55,382 of record SVMW01000008.1, read on the forward strand.
GACATTGAACTTATCGAAGGTGCAGCAGCAGACTTTGACCGCGAAAAAATCAATAAAGGTAAACTTACACCTGTTTTCTTTGGTTCTGCACTTACAAACTTTGGTGTTGAACCATTCATAAAAGAATTCCTTGCCCTCACAACATCACCGTTGGCAAGAAATTCCGACGCAGGCCTTATTGACCCTAAAAGCGAAGATTTTTCTGCTTTTGTGTTTAAAATTCAGGCTAATATGAACAAAGCTCACCGCGACAGAATTGCATTTATGCGTATCTGCAGCGGCAAGTTTGAACGCGGCATGGATGTTTTCCACGTTCAGGCAGGCAAAAAAATCAAGCTGGCACAGTCTACACAGCTTATGGCAAGTGAACGTGAAACTGTTGATGAAGCATTTGCTGGGGATATCATTGGTATCTTTGACCCGGGCATCTTCTCAATCGGCGATACCATCACAACAGCTAAAAAACCTTTTAAATTTGCAAGTATTCCGACCTTTGCACCTGAACATTTTGCAAGAATCTCTCAGGTTGACACAATGAAGCGTAAACAGTTTGTAAAAGGTATGGAACAGATTGCACAGGAAGGTGCTATCCAGATATTCAAGGAACTGGGCGGCGGTATGGAAGAAGTTATCGTTGGTGTTGTTGGCGTGCTTCAGCTGGAAGTTCTGGAACATCGTCTCAAAACAGAGTACAATGTTGATATCCGCATCACTCCGCTTCCATATGCACATATCAGATGGATTGAAAACGAAGAAATTGATGTTAAAAAACTTAACCTTACATCTGATACAAAATGCGTTGAAGACTTTAAAAACCGCAAACTGCTTCTTTTCACAAGCCCATGGAATGTTAACTGGGCTACCGAAAAGAATCCTGACCTTATCCTTGCTGAAATCGGCAAGTAATATACTGGGGTATAAAGCGGATACAGTTTATTATACAAGACAGACGGCATATATTATTCCGTCTGTCTGTTTTTTTGCCTGTTTAAGCATATAATAATAAATAATATGGGACTTATATGTGTTTTTTTGGGCATTTTAATTGATTATTAATGTAAAATGGTGTAAAATTATATAGATTAAAAAGAATTTTTGGGAGACTGTTATGTCTGACTATATAAAATCCAAACTATCAGTATTACTATCAAAAAACCGCAGAACGATTTTGCTTATGGCAGACGTGTTTGTGGTTGCTGTTGCATATTCTCTCACGTGGGTGCTTATCTCCGGCAGGGCTGATATGAAGGTTTATTTCAGTTTGCTGGTTTCAAGCTGTTTTCTGTTTGTTTCCTGCTTTGCAATTGTATATGCAACGACAGGTATGTACGACAGCCTGTGGAGATATGCTGAAATTGTGGAAATTTTCAAATGCTGCCGTTCGTCATTAGTGGCAACAGTTATATTTGTATGTATGACACTGGCGCTGTTTAACGAAAGACGTATTCCGCTGAGTGTTTACGGCCTTTCTGCAATGTTTGCAACCACTTTTACACTGTACATCCGTCTTGTTTACCGCATGTACCGCAACACACTTATCAACCGCAAAGGCAAAAAACGCCGCCGTGTTCTGGTTGTAGGTGCAGGTGATGCTGCAAGCACCCTGCTGCACGAAATCAACAAGAACCCTACTAAAGAAATGAACGTTATCTGTGCTGTTGACGACGACAGAAACAAAGTTGGCCGCAACCTTATGGGCGTTCATGTTATGGGTACAACAGAGGATATCCCGGCCCTTGTAAAACAGTGTCAGATTGAAACAATCCTCATTGCAATTCCAACCCTTAATAGCCAGAATAAAAAGCGTATTCTGGATATATGTTCATCAACCGACTGCAACATCCGTATGCTTCCTGATATCGTAAAGATTATCAAGGATGACGAGGACATTCTGTCCCGTATTACAGATGTTAAGGTGGAAGACCTGCTTGGCCGTGAACCTGTTGTTCTTGCAGAGGAAGCAGTAAGCTTCATTCAGAACAAAGTGATTATGGTTACAGGCGGCGGCGGTTCCATCGGCAGCGAACTGTGCCGTCAGATTGCAAACTTTAAGCCTAAAAAGCTTATTATTGTCGATATATACGAAAACTCAGCTTATTCTATACAGCAGGAACTTAAACGTAAATTCGGCAGAAAGCTGGACCTTGATGTAAGAATTGCTTCTGTGCGAGACACCAAGAAAATTGATGACCTGTTTAACGAGCTGAGACCTGATGTTGTGTTCCACGCAGCTGCCCACAAACATGTACCGCTTATGGAAGACGCACCGGAAGAAGCTGTTAAAAACAATGTTTTCGGCACATACAACTGTGCACTCTGTGCAGAAAAATACAACGTTGAAAAATTTGTCCTCATCTCCACAGACAAAGCTGTTAACCCTACAAATGTTATGGGTGCAACAAAACGTATATGTGAAATGATTATCCAGAACATCGCGGAAAACACTGAAGGCACAACAACATTTGCAGCTGTTCGTTTCGGCAATGTTCTCGGTTCCAATGGTTCTGTTATTCCGCTGTTTAAGGAACAGCTGGCAGAAGGCGGCCCGCTTACAGTTACCGACAAGGAAGTTATCCGTTACTTTATGACAATTCCGGAAGCTGTTTCACTTGTGCTGTCAGCAGGCGCTATAAGCAATAAAAGCGGCGAAATTTTTGTTCTTGATATGGGCGAACCTGTCAAGATTGTCACACTGGCAGAAAACCTTATTAAAATGTCAGGGCTTATCCCTTACAAGGATATCGACATTGTGTTTACAGGTTTAAGACCGGGTGAAAAGCTTTATGAAGAACTGCTTATGGACGAAGAAGGACTGCGTAAAACAGACAATAACAAGATATTTATCGGTTCACCGCTTAAAATGGATGCATCCCGCTTCTTTACTGACCTGCTGGAACTCAAGGCAATTGCCTATGAAAACAACAGTGAAGAGCTTATGAAAAAAATTGAGACAATGGTTCCTACATTTAACCATCAGGTTATTGACTATCATTGATATATCGGAGAAAAGTTATGTATCAGTATGTAAAACGATTTTTTGATATTGTTTTGTCTTTAGGGGCAATAATTGTGCTTTCACCTGTTTTGCTGGTGCTTGCTGTGCTTATAAAAATGGACAGCAAAGGCCCTGTTCTTTTTAAACAGAAAAGGGTAGGCAAGGATAAAACACATTTTGAAATTTTAAAATTCAGGACAATGTATGCAGATGTGCCAAAAGATGTGCCTACACACCTTCTGGCAGACCCTGCAAGCAAAATTACAAAAATCGGTAAATTTCTCCGCAAATCAAGCCTTGATGAACTGCCTCAGATATTCAACATTTTCAAAGGTGAAATGAGTATTATCGGCCCCAGACCTGCACTGTGGAACCAGTTTGACCTTATAGCAGAACGCGATAAGTATGGTGCAAACGATGTGCGCCCGGGACTGACAGGTCTGGCACAGATTATGGGCAGAGACGAATTGCCAATTGATGTAAAGGCAAAGTATGACGGGGATTATGTAAAGGACATATCTCTGAAAAATGATGCAAAAATCTTTTTTGGCACCATTACAAGCGTACTTAAAGCTGACGGCATACAGGAAGGCAGACAGTAAAAAAGTAAAACAAAAGCAGACACGGCTTATACTCATCCGTGCCTGCTTTTTTATTTTGTTCAACAGTTTGCTTTGAGACTATTTTCTGTTCTGGTTTTCCTGTTTGTTCTGCTGTTCCTGTTTGTTCTGCTGGTTTTTCTGTTCGCTGTTACGGTTTTCGTTTCGGTTCTGGTTTTTGTTTTTAGCCATGGTGTAACACCCCTTTCTGCCTTTAGTATAATCTGATACCAAAAAAATATTCAAAAACAGCACAGAAAAGTATTAATAGTATTTGTAAACTTGAAAAAAGTGTGTTACAATATAATTTGGAGTATAGCTGTTAATGGCTATAAATGGAATATTATAAATAAATTGAAATACAGGAGATACTCAAAATGTCAGGACATTCCAAGTGGAGTACAATCAAAAGAAAAAAAGGCGCTAACGACGCTGCAAGAGCTAAAGTTTTTACAAAACTTGCAAGAGAAATTTCCGTTGCTGTTAAAGAAGGCGGTACAGACCCAAACAACAACTCACGTCTTCGTGACCTTCTTGCAAAAGGCCGTGCAGCAAACGTTCCTCAGGACAACCTTATGCGTGCAATCAAAAAAGCAGAAGGTGACGACAAAACAGCATACGAAAGCATCGTATACGAAGGTTACGGCCACAGCGGTATCGCTGTTATCGTAGAATGCCTTTCCGACAACAGAAACAGAACAGCTTCCAACGTTCGCCACTACTTTGACAAATTCGGCGGCAACCTTGGTACAAGCGGCTGTGTTTCCTTTATGTTTGAAGACAAAGGCATCATTGTATGTGAAGAAGAAAACGTTGATGAAGAAAAAGCACTGGAAGCTTGCATGGAAGCAGGCGCAAACGATGTTTCATTTGAAGAAGACGGCATTATCGAATTTGAAACAGATCCTTCCCAGGTTGGCAACGTTGCAAATGCTCTCAGAGAAATGGGCTATAATGTAACAAGTGCAGAAGCAAGCAAAGTGCCAAACAACTACACAAAAGTTGAAGACGAAGAAGCACTCAGAAAACTTGCGCTGTTCTTCGATGCTCTCGATGAAGACGACGACGTTCAGAACGTTTACAACAACCTCGAAAACACAGAAGATCTGCCGGAACTTTAATAACTGATTACTGAAAGAGGGGAATTATCCCCTCTTTTTGTTTATATTAAAACATCAGATGTCCGGACAAAATATTAGATGATGGATATATAATGCAAGGCAGTCAATTTTGTAACAAAGTCACGGTATCTATTGAAAAACTCGGTGTTTTATGTTAATATAAACTTGTCCGAATTCCAAGAGTTTTCTGAGAACAGGATATAAAATTCATATCGTACTGCAACTGTTGGGTACGTCCCGGCATTAAAGGCGAAGAAAACAATTTACACAGCACTTATTATATCTGCACTGATTTTGTTTCCATGCCTTTGGCATGGTTTTTTTATTTTCAGGATATGAATAATTCGTTTAGAGGAGGTAGAGTTATGGAAAACAGAATATCAGTTGTCAGCATCATTGTTGAACAGCTGGAATCCACTGCTGTTATCAATTCTCTCTTGCACGAATACGGACAATATATTGTAGGCAGAATGGGTATTCCATACCGCGAAAAAGGGGTTTCAATCATATGTGTTGTAATTGATGCACCAAATGATGTCACAAGTTCCCTCAGCGGCAAGCTGGGTATGGTAAAAGGCGTTAAAGCCAAAACCGTTACTGCAAAACAGTCCAATTAAGAGAGGTTTTTAAAATGAAAAAATTTTTGGCACTTATTTTGTCTGCTGTAATGGCAGCAGGTTGCTTTACTGCATGTTCAGCACCGGCTGAAAGCACAAGTGAAGATGTAAACAGCGAAAGCGAAATTGTTGAAACAGTTGAAGGCATTGACATTAACATTGCAGGTATGTCAGGTCCTACAAGCATGGGTCTTGTTGGTATGCTGGACAAATCTGCTAAAGGCGAAACAGTTAACAACTACAACTTTACACTTGCAGGTGCTGCAGATGAAATTACACCTAAACTTGTAAAAGGTGAACTTGACATTGCAGCTGTTCCTGCAAACCTTGCTTCTGTTCTGTACAACAACACAGAAGGCAAAATCCAGATTCTTGCAATCAACAACCTTGGCGTTCTTTATGTTGTGGAACAGGGCGAAACAATCAAAAGCTTTGCTGACCTTAAAGGTAAAACAATTTACTCAACAGGCAAAGGCACAACACCTGAATATGCACTCAACTACCTTCTGACACAGAACGGCGTTGACCCTGCAGCTGATGTTACAATTGAATGGAAAAGCGAAGCAACAGAAATCGTTGCGGTGCTCAAACAGAACCCTGATGCAATTGCAGTTCTTCCACAGCCATTTGTAACAGCTGCACAGGCACAGGTTGAAGGCCTCAATGTTGCACTCAGCTTCAATGACGAATGGAACGCACTTGGCAATGGTTCCAGCCTTGTAACAGGTGTTATCGTAGCAAGAAAAGCATTTGTTGAAGAAAATCCTGCACAGGTTGCAGCATTCCTTGACGAATTCAAAGCTTCCACAGAATTTATCAACACAAATGTTGAAGAAGGTGCTGTGCTTGTTGAAAACCTTATTGGTGTTAAAGCAGGCGTAGCTAAAAAAGCTATTCCTAACTGTAACATAAAATTCTTTGAAGGCGAAGAAATGAAAGCGGCTGTAAGCGGCTATCTCCAGACACTTTATGACCAGAATCCAAAAGCAACAGGCGGCAAAATGCCTGCAGATGATTTCTACTATGCAAGATAAAAAACAGACTACTTTTAACAATAAAATTGAAAAAGTTATGGCAGTTGCCGCAGCACTTGTGCTGTGGCAGCTTGCCGCTGTTTTAATCGGGGAAGAAATTCTGCTGGTTTCTCCTTTAAAGGTTGCAGTACGTCTGTCAGAACTTGTGTTTGAAACAGAATTCTGGGGCGCTGTTTTGTTTTCTTTTAAAAGAATAACTCTTGGTTTTGTCATGGCTGTTTTAAGCGGTATTGTGCTGGCTGTTGCAGCATACCGCTTTCACATTGTAGAGATATTCCTCTGGCCATATATGGCGGTTATAAAAGCTATTCCGGTAGCAAGTTTTATCATTCTTTGTCTTATCTGGCTCAACTCATCATCGCTGCCGGTTTTTATTGCATTTCTTATTGTACTGCCTGTTATCTACACAAATATGCTTACAGGTTTTAAAAGTACAGACCGGAAAATGCTGGAAATGGCAAAGGTTTTCCGTCTTTCATTTGCAAAAAAGCTTGTATTTATCTATTTTCCAAAACTTAAACCGCACTTTATTTCAGCCTTGTCAGTTTCTCTTGGTCTTGCCTGGAAAAGCGGTGTGGCGGCAGAAATTATTGCCATAAGTGACGGCAGCATGGGGGAAATGCTGTACAATGCAAAGCTTTATCTTGCAACAGCAGACCTGTTCAGCTGGACAGTAACCATTGTTCTGGTAAGTATTCTTTTTGAAAAAGTTATCCTTTTAGCAGTAAACAAAATATTTGGTAAACTGGAGGATATGTAATGGATATAGTAATTAAAAATCTGCACAAATCCTTTGGTGACAACAAAGTTTTAAACGGCATAAATGCTGTTATAAAAGAAAACCGCATCACCTGCCTTATGGGGCAGAGCGGTATAGGCAAAACCACATTGCTCAATATTATGCTGGGGTTTGAAAAGGCCGATGCAGGCGAAATTTTAAATGTACCTGCACTTAAATCCACAGTATTTCAGGAAAATCGTCTCTGTGAAGATTTTTCGGTTATGACAAATATTAAAATTGTAAATGACAGCCTGTCCGATGAAACTGTAAGCAAACACCTTGCCGCTGTCGGTCTTGAAGGATGCGAAAAGAAAAAGGTGAACACTTTAAGCGGTGGTATGAAACGCCGCGTGGCACTGGTAAGGGCGGTGCTGGCACAAAAAGATATTCTGTTCCTTGACGAGCCTTTCAAAGGCCTTGATGAAGCTACAAAAGACAGGGTTACACAGTATCTTGCCGTGAACACAAAAAATATGACCGTTGTTATGATTACCCATCAGGCAGAAGAAGCCAGAGCTCTTGGTGCCGAGGTGATTTATCTTAAAAACGGTACATTAGAACAATAAAAGGCAAAGGAAGTCCCTTTGCTGAATTGATAAGTCATTTAGTTTATTTAGTTCCTATAAAAAAGAAAACTCTGTAGGTCAAGGCTTACAGAGTTTTTCTTTATATTGAATTATTTAAGAAATTCATTTTTGCTGAGAGCTTTGAGATAAGCGTTCAGGAAACCCTGAATTTCACCGTCCATAACAGAGTCAACTCTGCCGTCCTCAAAGCCTGTGCGGTGGTCTTTAACAAGTGTGTAAGGCATAAACACATAGCTGCGTATCTGGCTGCCCCAGGCAATTTCCTTCTGTACACCTTTGATATCTTCAATTTTATCGAGGTGTTCCTGTTCTTTAATCTGTGCAAGTTTTGCACGGAGCATTTTCATACACATATCTTTGTTCTGGAACTGGCTTCGTTCGTTCTGACAAGCGACAACGATGCCTGTAGGAATATGTGTAAGACGAACAGCAGAGGAAGTTTTGTTAACGTGCTGACCGCCTGCACCGGAAGCACGGTATACATCCATTTTGATATCTTCTTCACGGATAACAATTTCTTCATCGTTTTCAATTTCCGGCATTACTTCGCAGGAAGCAAAGGATGTGTGGCGTCTGCCGGAGGCGTCAAACGGAGAAACACGCACAAGGCGGTGTACACCGTGTTCACCTTTGAGGAATCCATAAGCGTTTTCACCTTCAATGGAGAAAGAAACACTTTTAATGCCTGCCTCGTCACCGTCAAGATAATCTATGGTTGTTGTCTTGTATCCTGCTTTTGCACAGTATTTGCCGTACATACGGAACAGCATTTCGCACCAGTCCTGACTTTCTGTGCCGCCTGCACCTGCGTGAAGAGTGATAATGGCGTTGTTTTTGTCATATTCACCTGTAAGCAGGTTTTTAAGACGAAGCAGTTCAATCTGTTCTTCAAGGCTGTTTGCAGTGGAGATGATATCGCCTTCAAGGCTTTCATCTTCAAGTTCTTCAAACAGTTCAATCATAGCTTCAATATCATCAACAGCTGTGATGATGTCATCAACTGACTGCTTTTTATCTTTGAGCTGTTTTATCTGGCTGAAAACTTTTGCCTGCTTTTCCGGATTTCCCCAGAATTCAGGGTTCTGTGTGTCAACTTCCAGTTTTTCAATTTCCATAAGAATCTGGTTGTATGACACAGCGTCCTTCAAATCACCAATCTGAGCTTTGGCGTCTGCTGCTATTTTTTTATAATCATCAATAATTATCATAATTACCTCAATTTATCACAAATATACTTTAATATAATACCATATTAATTGTTGGTAGTAAAGATTTTTGCTCTTTACATCTTGAACAAAATTTAATATAATTATTGTTTGAATAGTTATGTACTAATAACGAAACAGAGGTTATATATATGTTTAACTACAATGGTCACAACTGTGACGTATGCAACGAAAAATTTACACCTCAGAGTGACGTGGTTGTCTGCCCTGAATGCGGTACACCACATCACCGTGAGTGCTATAAACAGCTTGGGCACTGTGTAAACGAAGCAAAGCATGCTGAAGGCTTTGTGTGGCAGGCACCTCAGAGGGCGGTAAATCCAAATGTTACTGTATGTCCTAAATGCCAGACAGAAAACCCGAAGGATGCAATGTTCTGTGAACAGTGTGGCATTGCACTTACAGAACAGCAGAAGAAAAACCCTCACACACCACCGTTTGTAAATGACATCAGAGAACAGGTTACAGGTGAAAATTCACCTTTCCCGGCAGGTACTTTTGACGGCGACATTGATGGAATAAGCTATAAGGATATGGCTGTATATATCGGCCCGTCTTCTGCTTATTATGTTTACAACTTCAAACGTCTGCAGAGAGAGGGGAAAAGAGCAAGAATTTTCTGTTGGTCAGCATTTTTCTTTGACGGATTATATTATCTTTATCGCAAAATGTGGCTTGAAGCAATTGTTATTCTGCTTATAGGCAGTCTGCTTGCTTTGCCAAGCACACTTATTATGATGGAAACAATGGGGCTCATTCCGGCCACATCACCACTTCTGTTCAGCGGTATTGAAACAGCAGCTACAGGATGTTCAATAATCTCTTTCATGTTTAAAATGTGGCTGGGTCTCATCGCTGTATCAAGATATAAGAAAAAAGTTGTTAAAGATTTAAAGAAAATCAGACAGAATTCCCAGACAAGCGCACAGTATTACCAGACAATTATGGCAAAATCCGGTCCGAGCAAAATTGTTCTGATACTTGGAATCATCATGGGCATTTCATATCTGTTTATCTGATTTGTTGTATATTATATACAATTATAAAAAAATAATATCATTGATATTTAACAAAATAATGTTAAAAAAATCTTGACTTATACAGCGTTTGCTGTTATAATTAATTGCTGACTGAGAAAGTCAGTTCCTTGCCCTGTATAAGGCAGGGCCTAAAGTCCAAAAGGAGGTACACTATGATGCAGAAATACGAAGCTATGGTGGTTATCAGCACTAAACAGGAAGAAGATGTAGTTAAAGGTCTTGTAGAAAAATTCAAAGGCCTTATCGAAGAAAACGGTACTCTCGTTTCTGTTGAAGAATGGGGCAAAAAAAGACTTGCTTACATGATCAACAAAGAAACAGAAGGCTACTATGTGCTTTACACATTTGAATCCAAT
>SVMW01000009.1 GCA_015067215.1 Oscillospiraceae bacterium
AGTTTGTGAGCATACCACCAAGCCATCTTGCGTTAACAAAGTGCATACCACATCTCTGTGCTTCTTCTTTGATAGCGTCCTGAGCCTGTTTCTTTGTACCTACGAAAAGTACTTCGCCGCCTTCTGCTGCGATTTCTTTGATGAAGTCATATGCTTCGTCAAGTTTTTTAACAGTTTTCTGAAGGTCGATGATGTAGATACCATTTCTTTCTGTGAAGATGTAACGAGCCATTTTTGGGTTCCATCTTCTTGTCTGGTGACCGAAGTGTACACCTGCTTCAAGCAACTGTTTCATTGATACTGATGACATAATTTTTTCCTCCAATTTGGTTGTTGTCCTCCGCTGTGTTTTGCTTATTTTTACAGGCTATGTCGTGAGACACACCACCTGTATGGAACACAGCGTGCGTAATGCGCCTAAATATATTACCACAACGCATATATAAAGTCAAGTATAAATATATAATTTTTTACAAATTTTTGCAGAAAAAATCTACATTTTCGACAAACCGATTTGTTGTATAATAATTGTGATACACATTATCCCGAAAGGTGGATTTTTATGAGTAAAATGCGAAAAAAAGACCGCGAAAGAGACAGAGATTTCGCCCTTGATGTTGTGGACAGGTGCGATTATGCCGTACTGGCTTTGACAGACAGTGATAACAACCCTTACTGTGTACCGATTTCTGTTGTCAGGGACACAAACAGCATTTATTTTCACTGTGCAAAGGAAGGAATGAAAACCGACTGTCTGAGATACAATCCCAATGTATGCATAACCTGTGTAACCGACACTTTTAAACCTGATTATTATTTTACCACCACATTCAAATCCGCAATTGTCAGAGCTGTCGCAACTGAAATAACTGATACTGCAGAAATGCTGCGTATCCTTAAACTGTTATGTCTGAGACATAACCCGGGAAATATGGCAAAATTTGATGCTGAAATAGAAAAAATGTTTGCCGCCACAGCAATTTGGAAATTTGATATAACCGAAATCACAGGCAAAGAACGCGTCATGCCTGAACGTGATTAATAGTATTACACAAACAAAAGCACTTGTCAGAATCTGTTTCTGCAAGTGCTTTTTTATTGTTTTATCTTTCTTCTGACAGAATGGAACAAACCGCAATATCACAAATTTTTCCTTTGTTGTTCATAAACTGTCTGAGGGTGCCTTCATATTGCATGCCGCATTTTTGTGCCACTCTGCCAGATGCAGGGTTATCAGCATCATACTGTACTTCCACCCTGTTGTATCCCACCTGATCAAAAAGATAGTCAGCAACAGCCTTTACCGCTTCGGTCATATACCCTTTATTCCACCATTTTTTTCCTATACAGTAACCAAGTTCTGCTTTTTGTGCATCGTCATCATTTGACACCACACATACAAAACCTGCAGATTTTACTGTTGGATCAGCCTTAAAAGTTATATTCCAGTGATAAAATTCATCATTATATCTTGCCGCCCAGCTGTCAACAGCTTTCTGCGCCTGTGAAGGGTCGGTAAGAGATGTGCTTGTCATATATCTGTTTACATCGTCATCACAAGCCCAGTTGTTGTAAACATCCTTTGCATCATCAGTTTCAAACCTGCGGAGTACAAGCCTTTCGGTTTCAATTGTTTTTGTTCCCTTATGCTGCATAATTCACCTATTTATCTGTTAAATATTCTTCTTTTAAAATTGAGTAGTGTGCAAGATCACGCGGTTTTCCCTTTACAAACAGTTCACGTCTTATAACGCCTTCAAATTTAAGTCCACATTTCTGCATAACCTTGCCTGAAGCCGGGTTATCAACATCGTGACGTGCACACACCTTTTCTGCACCGACTTCTTCAAAAAAGAATTTTATCAAAGCTGCAAAAGCTTCGGTAACAATCCCTTTACCCCACCATTTTTTACCAATGCAATATCCTATTTCAATGTTTTCCAGCATGTCATTGTATTCCACAACACTCATACTGCCTATCGGCTCGTCACCGTTTTCCTTTAAAATAACAGCCCACTGATAATAGTTTTCTTCATCGCTGTGGTTTACCCATGTGTCAACTATAAGCCGTGTTACCGAAATATCTGTATGTGTAGGCCAGGTAACATACTTTGTCACCTCATCATCACTTGCCCAATTATAAAACATAGCCTGTGCATCTGTAGTTTTGAACGGACGGAGTATAATACGTTCCGTCTCTATTGTTTTTGTGCCTTTATGTATCATACAAGAACTCTCTCCCAACTTATGATGATTTTTTTACTTTTCCCAATGCAAAAGCAACAATAAATGCCACTACTGTTACACTCAGCCAGCCAAACCCATGTGTATAAAGTGGCAGCTTGCTGCACATTGTACTCAGAACGCCAAGCGGAACAAATCCCTCCAGTGCATAAATCACACTTATAACTGCGGTCGCTCCTATTGTTACAGGATATATGAATGGATTTTTTATGTACCTGTCAAAAAGACCCATAACAATAATTACACTTACTGACGGATAGATTGCATTAAGGACAGGAACCGAAATGTTGAGAATTGTTGTAAGCCCATAGTTGCTTACAACAAGCGAAAAAGCAGTAACTATCCACACCATGCTTTTGTAGGTTGCTCCTGTAAGGCCTGAAAAATATTCTGAAACCGAAGTTATAAGACCAACACAGGTTGTAAGACATGCAAGGGCAAATATAGCTGCAAGAACAAATGCTCCAGCTTCCCCAAACAACTGATAAACAATCTGCCTTAAAGCAACTGCACCGTTTGCACCGGTTTCATAAACACCACTTGACTGCATGCCCATATAGGTGAGCATAAGATATATAACCGCCAGAATGCAGCCCGCAAGTATGCCTGCTGTAGACGAATATTTTAAAGACTCTTTTTTATCTGTAATGTTTTTACCGATAAATGCTTTTACCACAACAGGTGCAAAAACAAGACCTGCAATTGCATCCATTGTAAGATATCCTTCGCAGAATCCTTTGATAAACGGTGTATGTGAATATGCCGACTGTGCCGCTGCCACAGATTTTTCGCCGTTTATTGCAAATGCTATGAACAGGAAAACAATAAGTATAATAAGTAATGGAGTAAGGACTGTTCCCAAACGGTCAACAAGTTTATTTGGGTTAAGTGAAATCCACGCAGAAATGATAAAAAACACAACTGAATATCCTATCATCCACCAGAGCGTACCTGTATTATTCGGAAGATATGGTGCAATTGACATTTCAAAAGGAACACTGGCTGCACGCGGAATTGCCAGTCCCGGCCCGATTGCAAGATACAGTAAAACTGTAAAAACAACTGAAAATCTTTTCCCTACACGGGCTGTAACAATCTCCAGCCCACCGGTTTGTACCACTACAATAACAGCAAGTACAGGCAGTATAACTGCTGTAATTAAAAAGCCAATGACGGACGGCAGGGTCAGGTTCCCTGCATTTTGTCCCAGAAACGGAGGAAAAATCAGGTTACCGGCTCCAAAGAACATAGAAAACAACATAAAACCAACAAACAATACTTTATTTTTTTCTAATTTCATTCGTATTTCCTCCTTTTTTAATTAATTAAATATAATATAACATAATTTCACAGCTGTGTAAAACAGCAATAATCTTACATACAAATGTTTGTGTAGTATTATATTTAACAGCAAATAATATTAAAAAAGTTGTAAATTCACACAAAAAAGCGGCTATAAAATAACTATATAGCCGCTTTTTTTATTCAATGTTTATTGCGAATTTTCTTTTTGTTTTCTTTTCCTTTAAATCACAGTTGTTTACAAGCACGGCATCTTTACCGATAAGCACAACATTGTCCCACGAAATTCTTATATCTTCCTCTCTGCCGAAAATTCCAAAAAATCTTGGTCGTCCGAAAATCACAAGATATTCAACCTTTGCAGTTTCACGGCAGAATTCAATATCATCCACTTTACCTATATTCTGTCCCGTTGTGATACTTATTACATCCTTCTGACTGAGCAATGACAAAGAAATCAAAATATCACTCCTAACTGTATAATATATTATTCATAAGAAGTGATTTTTGTTCTTAATAATTTATTCTTCCAGCTGTGTTTTTATATATCCTATTACATTTTTTTCAATGCGGGAAACCTGTGCCTGACTTATACCTATCTCTCTTGCCACTTCAGTCTGTGTTTTTCCTTTTATAAACCTCAGGTTCATAATCCGTTTCTCTCTTTGTCTGAGATTGTGCAGAACATCCTGCATTATAACCTTTGACTGAAAAGCTTCTTCAAAATTTTCACTTGAAATCTGGTCCAGCAGATAAACATCATTGGTCTCGTCATTATACAGCGGTTCATAAAGTGAAATCGAAGGCGAAAGTGCCTCAAGCGCCCTGCTTACCTGATAACAGGAACAGTTCAGTTCTTCCGCTATATCCTGTACTGTAGGTTCGTTGCCATCAATGTCGGTCAGTTTTTCTTTTACGGATATTGCTTTATACGCAAGATCTTTTATTGAACGACTTATTTTTACCGGCTGGTCATCCCTTATAAATCTTTTTATTTCACCAAGTATCATAACCACACCATAGGTAGAAAACTGAACATTTAAAGATACATCAAAATTGTTCAGTGCTTTTATCAATCCTATACAGCCTACCTGAAAAAGATCATCAAAATCCACATTTTTATAACGAAAACGCTGAATTATGCTCAATACAAGCTTTAAATTGCCCATAACAAGGATATCTTTGGCTTTTCTGTCACCTGATTTCATTTTTATTATAAGAGAATTCCGTTCATCTTCTGTAAGTTCAGGCAGTTCTGCTGTGTCCAGCCCCGAAATTTCAACTTTTTTATAATACATCGCAAACACCTCATAACAATGAATGTCATAAGGTAATTATTTGCTTTTACGGACAGAATATTAGTGGATATTTATGTAATTGATTTTTATACCGTCCGTTCAATTTCTTTTTTCAACTTTTTGAATATGCGTTTTTCAAGCCGTGAAATATATGACTGGGAAATTCCTATTTCATCAGCCACTTCCTTTTGTGTTTTTTCGGTATGTCCGTTAAGGCCGAACCTCATCAGAATAATACTTTTCTCCCTGTTGTTAAGAGAATTTATCGACTGCCACAAAATCTGTTTTTCACTTTCTTCCTCAATATTCCGGCTTACTTCATATTCGTCAGTGTACAGTACATCTATCAGGTTAAGTTCATTTCCGTCACTGTCCACACTGAGTGCATCATCAATGCTAATATCAATATTCCTGTTGCTTTGTTTTCTGAGATACATAAGAATTTCATTTTCCACACAACGGGAAGCATAGGTGGCAAACTTGATGTTACGGGATGGCAAAAAGGAATTCACCGCCTTGATAAGCCCTAAACTTCCTATAGAAGTCAGGTCATCAATGCTTACCGCGCTGCATTCAAATTTTTTGGCTATATATATCACAAGCCTCAGATTGTGGACTATCATCTTTTCCCTTGCTGCTTTATCCCCTTTTTCAAGTCCTTCAAAGATCAGCTGTTCCTCCTCCGCTGTCAATGGCGGCGGCAAAGTCTGCGGACCGTTTATGTACCATATTACTTTGGTTTTTACCGATAAAGATATCAGCATATTTTTAATTTTATTAAGCATTGTTCCTCCTCTTAAAGCCTGCGTCTAAGCGACATACCAAAAATTGCATCGACATTTTCACTTAGCTCACTGGCTGTAAATGCCACCAGAATATTGTCTGTTATTTTTCCGTTTATCCTTACATATTCAGCTTTCATTGACGGCAGCATTCCCTCTCCCGTCAGAGTGTTGAATATAACCGGTACAAACATGCATTTGACTTCATCGTATTTCTGCATTATAAATTTTTCTATGCTGTCACGCACCTCTTCCGGCAAAAATTTTTCAAGTTTTACATAGCTTACTATTATTACATCTTTGTTTGATACAATATCTTTTACCCTGAAACCGCTGTCGTAAAATGCTGACATATTCTGTAGTTGGAAATTTTTAAATACAATATCCATCTTAAAGCATTTATGTGCCGATACTTTATCCGCAATCAGTTCTGTCAGCACAAGTATTACATATATAAAAGCTGATATAACAACCAGCAGCACAGGGTTTACATCCAGATAAAAAAACATATTATTGTGGTATACTGCACTGCTTTTTAATGATACAGCCGCAATTATACCTGTAAGCAATGCATTCAGCAGTATATATACCAATGTCTGAATGAAAAATTTCTTTTTATTTTTTACCCCGAAAGCTATAAATGAACATAATGCAAGAGACAGCAGTTTAACAGCCAGATCAAGCAGTCCGGTTTCAAACGGAGCAAATATATACAGACAGCTTACTGCTCCGGAAACGGCAGAAATAATAATTCTTTTTCTGCTGTATGTATAACCGGAAACCACTGCTGCTGCCAGCAGTAAAAAATATGAAACTATAAAATTTATTATCAACAACACATCCGCATAAATAACCATAAATTCACCGCCATATCCATTTTATACCAATTAATTTGAAAAATATGTCGGAATACAAAACAGCAGCCGTTTTCCGTCTGCTGTTTTGTTTATTTTATAATTATATTCACTTTTATTTTATCAGTGTTGTATGCCTTTCTGAACCAGTCAAGGTTTAAACATTCCGTCAGAATGCTATCCTCATATATATCTCTTATATCTTTATCCAGATTGTATTCAAGCAGATTTATAAACTGTTGTTTGCTTTCTTTGTTTGCAGGCATACCTTTGTAGTTTTTAAGTATAGCTGACAGCGTAACATTTACCATACCATTTTCTGTGCTGTAAAAAGTGTTTATATTTTCCAGATTAGCTGTAAGGGTTTTACCCTGATTGTCAAAAGTATATACACCTTTTGTAACCGCATTTCCAGCGGCATCAACCGCAAAAGATTTTCTGTCATCAAGGGTTCTTACAGTTTTACTGTTATATATTACATACTTTTCATGTGTTTCTGCATTTTCCACAACACCATTTAATGCTTCTTTTGACATATTGTAACTGTGCAGCGGATATTTACCATTTTGCATATATGTGTATTTTTCACAGTCTTCTTCAGTATTTCCTGCAACAACTGACACATCCGGACTGAACCGGGAGTTAAACAGTGCAGAGACAAGTTCTCCAATATTATCCTCTACAACCGCTTTGTCGCACACCACAAAACTGCACAGTTTGAGATTATAGTCGTTTTCTGACAGAATATCCGTCATTGTGTTTTCAATGCCTGTGTTTTGTTTTTGTTCAATGACAAACGAAGGCTTTTCAGCTTTAAAATCGTAATAATAAAAAGAGATGTTTTCTTTATTAACAGTAACAAGTTTTACTATTCGCTTTTCACCGTAGTCACTGCAGGCTGTCAGCAATAATACCGCTGATAATATTATTAATTTAAAAAATTTCATTTGTTTCACCGTTTCTTCTGATTGCAAGCTGTTTTAATGCCCAGCAGTACAGCATAACCGCCGCCAGATAATTGAGTGTGTAATAGATGGTAAAAATGTAGTCATAGCGTACAATAGTGTCAGTATATATCGTTTGCACCAGTGCCTGTAAAGGCGAAACACTATACAGTATATTTCCTCTTATACATAGCCCCTGAAGTAAAGTTATAAAAAACATATAACATCCTGCAAAAAGCAGAAATCTTTTTCCTGCATACATTCTGTTCTTCTTATTGTCTGCTATTACACAGATTGTAATTATATCAAACAGGACAGGCATTTTTGCAATGCTGAAACCAAAACCGATGCTGTTGGAGTAGATATTTGCAACATTTATTTTATCTGCACTTAAGATTACTGTAAGCACAAACAACGTGATATTGAACATTGTAAAAAAGCTGTACAGCATATGAGTTCTGTAACAGATATATTTATAAAACAGAACTGCTGTAACTGCTGAAAACAATATTATTGCTATAGTATTTGAGCCATGGAATGTATGGAAATAGTTTATAAATTCAATAAAAACATAAACTGCCCTTATCAGAATAAGCATTGCTGCTGCAGCATTTATCAGTTTTGAATTAAAACTGTACCGACTGATAACAAGAAGTATGATAAAAAAAATCAGAACAGATATTCCTGTGTGAATAATCCTGTCTCTCGGAAACAGTTGTGCAAAATCACCTTTCATCATAAATTCCAGCTGGGCGCTGCAAAAAGAAAGAACAATCAACGTGTATAACTGTGTTTTTTTCATTTCAGTTATCCTCTCTTCTGTTTATTGTTCTCCAGCTGGACTTAAAAAATATATCCGCAAGAATATTTTTATTATCACTTGTAAACTGCGGCAGATAGCATTTTCCTGCTGCATTTACATTGACAACATTGTATATAAGCAATAAAACCGAGAAAGCAAAACCCAATGCACCGAACAAACCTGATAAAATCAGGAAAATAATCCTTAAAACAGTAACAGATTCATAAAATGACGGCACAACAAAGGTCATTATAGTGCTGATTGCACATACAATAAGCACTGCAGCACCGATAAGTCCGGCATTTATTGCGGAATCTCCTATTATAAGTGCCGCAACAAAAGACACTGTATGCCCTATTGCCTGCGGAAGCCGCAACCCCGCCTCTTTTATTATTTCAAAAGTTATAACAATGATAATCGCCTCTACAAACAATGGCAGCGGTGTTGAGTTTTGGGAAGAAAAAATAAAAAAAATAAGTTTTTCGGGTAAGTTTTCAGGAGCAAAATTTGCAAGAGTTATATACAGTCCCGGAAGAATAATTGAAATCACAAATGCAATATACCTCAGAGCTTTTGTAATTGAAACAAAGTAAGGGCGCTGCACATAATCGTCATTGGTGGAAAAGTGTTCACTGAACATAAAAGGATAAATCAACGCAAAGGGGCATCCGTCAACCATAAGACCAATTTTGCCTTCGCACAGTTTTGCGCAGAAAACATCAGGTTTTTCTGTGTATGAAACCGCACTGAACAACGAACCTTTTGTCGTATCTATAAAAGGTGCAAGATATCCGCTTTCGGTTACTACAGGAATATTTATTGTGCTCAACCTGTCTTTAACCTTATCAAGTATCTGTATATCACAGTAATCTTTGTGATAATACAGCGATACTTCTGTCTTGGTTGCTGTTCCTATCTGCATTGTTTCTATTTCAAGGCCTTTACTTCGTATTCTGCGCCGTACAAGTGCCATATTTTTACGCCCTGTGTCACAAAAGCTTTCCCTTGTACCACGCAGGCTTCCCTCCGACTGCGGTTCATTTATGCCCCTTGCAGAATAACCCTGACATGGTGCAACAAGTGCTTTGTCGACACCGTCAATGAGTATTATGCTGAACCCTGCCGTCAGAAAAAACATCACCATTTCAAAAGTTTCTGCCGGCTGTTTATTGAATGGGATTGTTGTGCGGTTGAGCACATAATCGAATACCTTTTCTGCCGAAAAATCCGCTTTAAGATTATTGAGCGGCCTCAAATTTACCTGCCAAAGATTTGTTATATTGGTCAGGTCTTCACACATAACAAGGACTGCATTGTGCCCCATTATTTTTATATCCTTTTCAAAATAGTCTACAGACTGGCCAAAATAACTTTTAATCTCTTTTTTGTTTTCTTCAATATTTTTAAACAAGTGTTTTTCCAAAACAAAAATCACCTCTTTATAATTATTGTCTCGTGATTAATTTCTAATGCTTAAAACAATAATATATCGAGGTGATTTTGTGTTTTCAGTAATATACAGAACATCAATTATGTATATAATTATAATTTTTGCCGTAAGAATAATGGGCAAAAAAAGTTTGGGGGAATTTCAGCCCATTGACCTTGTTGCCACAGTGATTATATCCAATCTTACTTCTCTTGTAATAGAAGCACCCGAATTACCTATTATCACTTCAATCGTGCCCATACTTCTCATAATGTCTTATGAAGTTTTTGTTTCTCTCTGGGTAAAAAGAAGTGACAGACTGGCCCATATAATTCAGGGAAAATCAATAATTCTGATACAGAACGGCATAATAAATCAGAAAGCTATGAAAGAACTGCGTTTTTCAATAGATGATGTGCTGGAAGCTATGCGCACAAAAGATGTGTTTTACCTTGAGGAAGTTTGTCTTGCTATTGTTGAGACAACCGGGACAGTTAATATATACAAAGACCCAAATGCACAAACCAATATAAAAAAATGCAGTGTTCCCCCTATGCCTGTTATAACAGACAGCAAAATAATTGCACAAAATCTTAAAATAACAGGTTTTGACAACGATAAAATTGTGGATATTCTGGATAAACACAATTACAGCCTTGACAGTATTCTGCTTATGACTTTGGACGGAAACGGACGGTATAATATCACTTTGAGAGAGGGTTAAAATATGAAAAATACTGTAATATCAATTGTATGTATTATATTAGTAACTGTATATTATGTATTTTCATCAATATTTATAGACGGTTTCACCAAAAAAATCGAGGACAAAATTATTTATGCCGATAATAACGGATACAATACTGCAATAACTGACAATATACAGAAAATTTTGGACGAAAATATGTCAGTTTTGCTGTTTACAACCAGCCAGGAACAGATAAATGTTATCGAAAATTGTATCATAAACATATGCTATGCAACTGAACACAATGACGTAATGAATATTCAGATAAACAAAAGTATACTTTTGAATACGTTGGAAGAAATTTCAAGACTTTACAAAAGTCCTGTTTAAAAATAAAACCGCAGGAAAACTTTCCTGCGGCATTTTTTAATTTTCTGTTTTCTTTTTAAGCAACTCGCTGAGTTCTTCAAAAAAAGTGTTTACATCGCTGAACTGTCTGTAAACCGAAGCAAAACGAACATATGCAACTTCATCAAGCTTTTTAAGTTCTTCCATTACAAGTTCCCCGATTTCAATGGAAGAAACTTCTGACTTAAGGCTGTTTACAAGTTTATATTCTATATTATCTGCAGCTTTTTCCAGGTCCTGTGTGGAAACCTGACGTTTTTCGCAGGATTTCACCATACCGGCAAGCACTTTATCACGGTTGAACGCCTGTATTGAACCATCTTTTTTTATAACCATAATAGGGGTGATTTCCACTATTTCAAAGGTTGTAAAACGTTTCTGGCAGGCCATGCATTCTCTGCGTCGTCTGATTCTCTGGTTGTCTTCAGTCGGTCTGGAATCGATTACTTTACTGTCTATATTTCCACAAAAAGGACACTTCATATATAAACCTCTCAGTCTATTGATAATATACTATAATTATATAATTTCGTACCGTATTATTCAAGTATCTTCAGCATATTTCTGCAGCTTTTCAATCGCCTGTATAATCTGACTGTCACTTTCAATGGACTGAGAATAAACTTCCATAAAAGCTGCTTGTGCTGTTGTCTGTGTTTTAAGATACTCAAAAAATCTGTCATAATTGAAACCGCCTGTAAACGGAATAAGGCTGTGCTTGTTGCCCTTATAATCACTTATATGCACATGGCTTAATCTGTCTTTTGTAAGTTCCAGAATCTTGTATATGCTCTGGCGTGATTTCACCGCCTGCTTGATATCAAAGGTAAAACGGATATCCTTGTCTGCATATTTTACAAACTCTTTTATATTGTCAATATAACCGCATTTGTACTTATATACATTTTCCTGAGAAATATATACTCCATATTCCCTCGCCTTGCGTGAAAGCATGTTAAGGTTATTGCAGTAACGCCGCATATCCATATATCTGTTGCGGTTGAAACATCCGTGTATTACAACATATTTACAGCCAAGATAGTTGCATGCCTTAAAATAGGTTTCATACAGTGCAACAGAATCTTTCAGTTTATAATCATAAACGGAAAAGAACATAAAAGTCTCTATGGCGGAAGTATACGGATGAATTGACACTGCCGTCATATTGTATTTATCCAGTATATGTTTAATCTGCTTAAGATATTCTTCGCTCAGTTCCGTGTGGGTGTTGAAAAATATTTCAACATACTTTACACCAAGCTGTCCTGCCTTTTCCAGAGACTCACATGGAGTCTGTGGAAAAAAACATCCTGTAGAAATGCCTGTTTTCAAAATATCACCGCCAGTTTGAAAAAATGGATACCTTGCTTAAAGGTATCCATTTTAAAATCAATTATTTGGATTTTGCTGCTTTTTTCTTTTCGTAGTCTACCCACAGCGGACCTGCAATGCAGATTGTTGAGTAAACACCGGAAATCATGCCCAATGCAAGTGGGAATGCAAATGTTACAATGCTTGTAAGACCTGCAATGTATGCAACAACACATACTGTGCCCAAAGCAATGATTGTGGAAACAGTTGTATTTACGGAACGAACCAATGACTGGTTGATACTCATATTTACAAGCTGTGGAAGTTTCATTGATGGGTGAAGAGCTTTGTTTTCTCTTACACGGTCATAGATAACAACTGTGTCGTTTACAGAATAACCGAGAATTGTAAGCATTGCTGCAATAAAGTTGCCGTTGATTGAGAAGCGGCAGATTGCAAAAACGCCGAAGATGATGATAAGGTCGTGGATAAGAGCAACGATTGCTGTTGCACCTGCTTCAAAACCACCTATGCGTCTGAATCTGATAGCAACGTAAATAAGAATAAGTGCACAAGCTGCTACAAGACCTACAAGGCTCTTAGCAAAGAATTCGCGGCCGATTGTTGGGTTAACGTTGTTAACTTCAAGCTGTTCAAAACCGTTATCAGCATATTTTTCTGCAAACACTGCATCAAGTTCAGCAAGTTTTTCTGTTGAAACTGTCTGTTCGCCAGGAAGTGTAACTGTAATTACATCTTTTCCTGTTGCAGCATTCTGACCCTGCTGTACTGAAAGGTCTGAACCAAGGATATCTTTAACATCTGCTTCTACTTCAGAAAGTGTGATTTCGTTTTCGTAGCCATATGTAAGCAAAGCACCGCCCTTGAACTGAATGTCCATTGAAACGCCTGCAATAGCACTGTAGATAAAGATAACCGCGATAACTGCGATTGAACCAATGTAGAATTTTTTGCTGTTACCAACAAAGTCAAAGAATTTCTTTTCTTTGTAAACTTTTTTAGCACCATACAAAGCAGTGTTGCGGAACATGTTCATTTTGGAAACACTTCTGAGCATAAGACGTGTTGCAACGATGCCATATACAAAGTTGAGAATAACACCGATAAGCAATGTGTAACCGAAGGAATAGATTGCGCCTGCTGTTGATGGACCGAATGCAAAGAAAATTGGTGTAAGAAGTTTTGCAAAAATGCCGTCTGTAGGACCAAAAGCACCCATGAGAACAATAGCAACAATAACAACTGTTACGTTACCGTCGATGATTGGTGCAAGACCTCTTTCAAAACCGTTGGATATAGCTTCGTCAAGACCGTTGCCGTCACGAAGTTCTTCTTTGATACGTTCAAATGTAATAACGTTTGCGTCAACACCCATACCGATAGCAAGGATGATACCTGCGATACCAGGAAGTGTAAGTGTGAAACTGTTGAAATCCGGGAAGAAACCGGAAATACATGCCAGAATTGTTGCAACCTGACCAAGCAGAGCAATAACAGCGATAACACCAGGCAGTCTGTAAAGGCAGATGATGTACAATGCAACAAGAATAAATGCGATTATACCTGCTTTTACCATTGCATCAAGTGAAGATGCACCAAGTGTAGGGCTGATTGTGGAGAAGCTTTCTGCAGAGAGGTCAAAAGGCAAAGAACCTGCATTGATTTTGTCTGCAAGAGCTTTTGCGCTGTCTGCGTCAAAATCGCCTGTGATAATTGCCTGACCATCTGTGATAGCTGTCTGAACTGTTGGAGCGGAGATGCATTCTTCGTCCATCCAGATAGAAATAACACCTTTGCTTTCAGCAAGTTTTGTTGTGGATTCAGCAAACTTTGTAACACCTGTGCTTTCAAGCTGAAGCTGAACAACATACTGAACCTGACCTGTTGTGGAATCCTGCTGTACTGCTGCAGAAGCCTGTTTGATGTCATCGCCTGTCAGAACAATTTTGTCAGTTGTTTTGTCAAGAGAAAGACCATCACCAATGCCTTCTCTGAACGAGAGAACTGCACTTGCACCGATTTCATTGATAGCTTCTTCAGGGTTAAAGGCTTTTTCATCTTCTTTCCATGGGAAACGAACAATAATTCTGTCTTTGTTGTAGTCTGTGTAAACTTCGTAGTCAGTGATGTTGAGGTTAACAAGACGGAGTTTGATAACAGCTTCTGCTGCATCAAGTTCTTCATCAGTAGCATCCTGACCTTCTGCGGGCATAAATGTAGCATCTACGCCACCTTTAATGTCAATACCAAATCTTATATCGCTTGCACTTTTAAACCATACAGTTTCTGTGTCGCCATATACTTGCTTGATTCCGAAGAATGATGTATATGTCAAAGCGAAAATAAGAGCAGCAACTATAAAAAATATAGATTTGCCTCTTCTTTTCATATTTTCCTCCATTTTCAAAAATACAGTGCTTAATATTATATCTATTTTCACAATTTAAGTCAATCATTTTTATTATATAATATAAAAAGATAAAAAGCATAACAATATTGTCACTTTCATCCTGCCTTGTTTTGAATTACTCTTTATGATATACTAAAATAGCATATAAACTGCTTTTGAGAAAGGCCGTGAACATTATTAAGCTTATACGTTGTGACAACAAAAACAAAATGATAACCGCTGCTGTCGGGGCTGCAGTTGGTCTGACTGTTTTTCTGGTTATATATGGTTTTTCCGCATTAAACCCTCTGAATGAAAGTTTTGTACTTACAGGTTATCTCGAAAAAGACATAGCACAGCATTATGCAGGCTGGAAACTGTTCCGAAACAGTCCCTGGCAGTTTCCTTTAGGGGTAGGACAAAACATTGAATATCCATATGGCGGCAGTGTTTCCTATACCGATTCAATACCGCTTTTTGCCATATTTTTCAAACTTTTATCCCCTGTTCTGCCACAGACTTTTCAGTATTTCGGTTTGTTTATCTGTCTGTGTTTTGTTTTGCAGGGTGTTTTCGGCGCTTTGCTGGTAAATCTGTTTACCAACTGCACAATATACTGCGGCCTTGGTGCATTTTTGCTTTGTCTTTCTCCTGTAATGACCGAAAGGGCTTTCCGTCACTGCGCACTTACCGCTCATTTTATTATTATCGCAGCTTTGTACTATTACTTTAAAAACAAAAAATCGTGCTGCATAAGCTATATCCCCTTTTACATCATTAATATTGCTGCTATTACCATACATCCTTATTTCCTGCCGTTTTCCTTTGCAATAATGTTTGCATTTGCTGTTGAGGATTTCTTCCTTGCCAAAAACAGAATTAAATCTGTACTGCATGTCATGGCAAGCATCGTTATAACACTTGTTACAGGATATTGCATCGGTGCTTTTTATAACGAAGGCGGTATGGCGATACTGGGATACGGTTATTTCAGCATGAACCTCAACGCTTTCTTTAACCCGGTAAGCAAAGGTTTTGAAAGCGAAAACAACTGGTCTGCTGTACTGAGCGACAGACCATTGTTCGGAGGACAAATCGAAGGTTTCAACTACCTTGGTATCGGCATTATAATTGCAATTGCAATAAGTGCCGTATTACTTATTATAAAACACAGAAAAGATATTGTTGATTTTATAAAAAACCATTTTGGCATTATTTTTTCTGCACTATGTCTTACAGTTTTTGCTGTTGGTGACGGTGTTTATTATGGTGGCCTGCTGCTTTTCCGCTATCCTTTAAGTCAGGATATTATTATAAAATATCTCAATATTTTCCGCGGTAACGGTCGCTTCGGGTGGATGCTGTTCTATCTGCTGTTCCTCTTTGCAATGTATGGTATTTCAAGATATATCGGTAATAAAAAACTGGCCGCTGCTGCTCTTTGTATAATTTGTTTTATTCAGCTTTTTGATATTGGCGGCGTTCTGCTTGAAAAACACAATTATTTCTATAACTTTTCTGCTGAAAACCGTCAGTGTGCAAAAACAGTTGCACAGCATCCGTTCTGGGAAGAAACCGTGCAGCAGGTTGACGGCGTAATTGAAATGCAGAGTGAACAGGGCTCCATGTTCGGTAACGGCATGATAGACATTGCTTCCCTTTGCGGTGAATATGACAAGTATATCAACTCAACCTTTGCTGCAAGAACAAGCGTTGACAAACGCAAAGATGTAATTGAATATCAGAAATCGCTGCTTGCACAGGGCAACTGGAACAATGTGCTGTATATTGTTGAAGAAACCAAACTGTTTGACAGTCTTATTGCAAACGGCAGCTGTCAGGCCTTTGAGGTTGACGGACAGCTTGTTGTTATCCCTGCCATGTACTCCGATGCTGAAATTGCTGAGTTTGAAACTCTGGGCAGTTTTAAACAAATAATAATTAAATAGCTCCAAAAAAGAGCAGAATGGTTTAACCCATTCTGCTCTTTTAATATATTTTAAAATATCAGTTTATAAATTATTTAAGTTCTACAACAGTCACGCCTGCTTCCCCTTCGCCATATGTTCCCAGACGGAAGTAGCTGACATGCTTGTGTTTTTTAAGGAACTGATGAATGCCGCTTCTGAGCGCACCTGTGCCTTTGCCGTGAATTATATATACTGTATGCTGACGGTTGATAAAGCAGTTGTCAAGGAAACGGTCAACTTCAATTATTGCTTCATCAACAGTCTGACCTATAACATTTATTTCCATGCTTGCATTGCGTGTTGCAGCAGAGGTTGTGTTATTTCGTGTGCCCTGACGGACATTTCGCATGCCGCCTGACTGTTTTTGTTTAGGTGCAGGCGCAATATCCTGATAAAGGTCAGAAATATGCACTCTGGTTTTGATAACCCCTGCCATAACTTCTACCATACCGTCTTTGTTGGCAGGCCCCTGTACAACAGCCTGTTTATTAAGGGAACCGATAACAACCCTGTCACCTTTTTTTACGTTTTCAGCCTTTGGCAGAGCAATAACATCTGTTTCGTCTTTTTCTACTGAAGAAATAAGCTTTGCAGTGTCTTTGCGGGCAATTTCCCTTGCCTTCTGCAGACGTTGCTGTGCAGATATATTTTCCTGTTTCTGAAGCACTTTGAGTTCATCACTGAGACGATAAGCTTCGTCCTGCACTTTCTGTGCATTGAGTTTGGCTTTTTCGGTAATGGCATCAGCCTGTGCCTGTGCTTCTTTGAGAATTTTAGCACTCTTTTCCTCTGCCTGTCTCATTTTTGTGCCTGCATAATCTTTAAGCATTTCAATTTCGTCCTGACCTGCTTTAAGCTGTTTTTTAAGATCTTCCAGCTGTGCAAGGACACCGTCAAGGCGTTTTTCATCTTCGGACAAATGACGTTTTGCATTTTCTATGATGTCATCATCTATACCAAGACGCTTGCTGATATAAAACGCATTGGATTTACCCGGTACACCCATAATAATCTTATATGTAGGCATAAGGGTATTTGTGTCAAATTCGCAGCTTGCATTCTGCACGCCCTGTGTTTCAAGTGCATATACTTTAAGTTCGCCGTAATGGGTTGTTGCCATAACCTTACTGCCTTTGCTGCGCAGTTTTTCGATAATACTTAAAGCAAGCGCTGCACCTTCGGCAGGGTCGGTACCTGCTCCCAGTTCATCCATAAGTACCAGGCTTTTTTCGTTTGCCTGTTTAAGAATTGTACCAATGTTTTTCATATGACCTGAGAATGTTGACAAACTCTGCTCAATGCTCTGCTCATCACCGATATCAACAAGAATATTTTCAAACACACATACTGAACTGCTTTCGTGTGCAGGAATAAGCATACCCGTACAGGCCATGGCACAAAGCAGACCTGCTGTTTTAAGAGAAACGGTTTTACCGCCTGTATTAGGACCTGTGATAATCATTGTGTCATAATCAAAGCCAAGTTCTATATCGGTAGGTACAACAACTTTTTTATCTATAAGCGGGTGACGTGCTTTTTTGATACTGAATTTCAGGTCACTGTTGATTTTAGGCATAACCGCATTCTGACGCATTGCAAGTTTTGCCTTTGCTACAACCATATCTATTTTAAGCATTTTTTCGTAGCTGTCGAAAAACAGTACAGAATTTTGTGCCACCATGGAAGAAAGTCGTGTAAGAATTCTGTTGATTTCGTCCTGTTCCTCGTTGAACAGCTGCATAATTTTATTGTTGAGTTCCGCAACAGCTGCAGGCTCGATAAAATAAGTTGAACCTGAGGATGATACATCGTGTACAGTACCGTTGATTTCGTTTTTAAATTCCGCCTTTACCGGAATAACAAACTTGTTCTGACGGATTGTGATAACAGCTTCCTGCAGATATTTCTGATATGAAGTGTTGCGGATGTAGCTTTCCAGTCTTTCACGGACTGCACTTTCTGCTTTTTTGATTTTTCTGCGTATATCATACAGTTCATCACTTGCGGTATCAGCCACCTGATTATCTGAAAGAATGCTTTCAAAAATAAGTTTTTCAAGCTGTGGGTTTTCGGTCATGGACATTACCGTCCAGTCCATGGCATCAGTGTTTCTTTCGTACTGCAGGTACCATTTTTTTATTCTGTCAAAGTTGCGGTACATTCTTGCAACTGTAAGCAGTTCTGCACATGACAGCATGCCGCCTTTTGTACTGTGAACAACTGCATCATAGCATCCATTTGCACTGTCAAGGCTTGGGTTGCCGTATTTGAGCATATAGCTCATTACTGTATCGGTGCAAAGCAGGCTTTCGCCCACCTGTTCCACATCTGTAAACGGAACAAGCTTTACAGCAGCTTCTTTATTTTCGTTAAATACACAAAGCTCCGAAAGCTGCTGTGTTATAACGTTGTATTCTATAGATTTTAAACTTTTTTCTTTCACTTTAGTTACCTTTTGTCAAAACTTCTGCTTCTGTGTCAATTAAAGGTTTAAGTATTGGTTTTAGAAAGTCCAGCGTTTTATAGCTGTCCTTTGTTTTGGATAAAACATATTTTTCGCAAATCTGTCCAAGTCGTATAAGGCTTAAGCCGCTTACTTTAAAGGAAAACATCTGTTCCAGATCCGCCAGAGCAAAATATCTTAGTGCCAGAATAACTGCAGGTTCTGCCACAATATATCCTGTCTCGTAAGCCTGACGGCACTCAGGACAAATAATACTGCCGCTGTCCACATCAAAAAAGAACAATTCATTTTCGTATTTTCCGCATTTGCGGCACCCCACAAGGTCAGGACGAAAACCTATGTCACTCATAAGCCGCATTTCAAACGCTGCTTTTGTCATAAGCGGTGACCATTTATCTTCGCACAGCATGTAAAGGCAGTTCAGAAACAACCTCAATATATCTCCCGAAACTTCATCCGGCACAACTGCTTCGCAGACAAGTTCCGACATATACATTGCCAGAGAGATGTTTTCTATTGAAGAAGACAGATTGTAAAAAACCTTTTTGGTAACAGCCTCATTAAGCTGGTACATTCTGTCCCCTTTGCCTTCAAAAACCACAAATTCACTGTATGTAAACAAACCTGTAGAGCTATGAAACTTGTTTTTAAGTCTCATAGCTCCTTTGGCATATATTGATATTACTCCGAGCTCCTTTGTGAGAACGGTAATAACCTTATCGCTCTCCTTCATTTGAAGCTCTTTTAACACTACTCCGTTCACTTTTCGTAGTTGGTTTGCCATCAGCGACCTCTTTTATAATTTCCTGTCCTCCCATGGAAAGACACTGTCGGTAGTGCAGATAGTCCTCCACACTGCCTGTACGCAAAAATCTGTTCCAATAATCTATTTTCATAACAGACACCTCACTTTAAAAAGTGCTGTTATTGTTCCTTGATAACAAATTGTTATCCTTGGCAATTAAAGGTATTATTCATCCTTGAAGCCAAAGTCGTTAAGAATATAATTGCTGTCGCGCCAGTCTTCTTTAACTTTAACCCAGCATTCCATAAACACCTTTGCTCCGAGGAACTGTTCAATGTCCACACGTGCCTGACTGCTGATTTTTTTAAGCATTGCACCCTGTTTGCCGATAATCATTCCTTTATGGCTCTTGCGTTCACAGTAGATTACAACGCTGATATCAACCATATTTTTGCCTTTGCGTTCCTTGAATTTTTCCACCTCAACATTTGTGCCGTGAGGAATTTCTTCAAACAGATTCAAAAGCAGTTTTTCGCGGACAATTTCGCTTACAATTACCTTTTCAGGCATATTTGTAATTGCATCCTCTTCAAAATAATGAGGGCCTTCCATAGCATAACTGTCAATGAGGTTTAACAGCTCATCCACACCATCGTTATCCTTTGCACTTGTTGCAGCAACTTTGTCAAATACACCAATTTCTTCCAGCTTTTTAACCTGAACATCAAGGTCTGCTGCTTTTTTCAGAGTATCTATTTTGTTGATAACTGCAATTGCAGGAATTCTGTTTTTCCTGATGCTGTCAACAAGACTGAGCTCAGCTTCATTAAGATCGCCGTATGGTTCAAAAATCATTACAGCAAGGTCAACATCTGCAATTGTTTTGTGGCTTGTTTTTACCATTCGTTCACCAAGTTTTGTTCTTGGTGTGTGAATTCCCGGTGTGTCCATAAACACAAACTGTGTTACACCTTTTGTAAGTATACCTGTAATACTTGTACGTGTTGTCTGTGGTTTCTGTGTTACAATGGCTATTTTTTCACCGAGAATAAGGTTCATAAGTGAAGATTTTCCAACATTTGGTTTGCCGACCATTGCAACAAAAATAGATTTTGTATTAAATTCCATATTATTTCCTTTTATTGTCTGTTGTTATCAATAGCTATAAATTTATATGATGCAAAAACTGTTACCACAAGGCATACAAGCATAATCGGGCGTGATACAAAAAAATCAAGTATTTTTGCAAACACTTCAACATCCCAGAACATCATTACACCTGCAACCGCTGCCCCGATTGCCACAAGCAGAACACCTCCCGCCGCGGAATCTTTGGCATCTCCTGCCTGTGCATAATGCTCTTTGTCCGGCTTGTCCACTGCACGTTCAACTGCAGTGTTCATAAGCTCAAATCCAAGTACAGTAAAGCAGATAAACACCAGCAACACATTCTGTGTTTGTGTAAAATCATAGAACCTTGAGAATACAAATACATAAAATGCAGCCACAATATCTATGCGGACATTGCGTTCTTCCTTTATTGCCAGTTTTATTCCTTTAAAAGCATATCCCATGCTTTTTATAAATTTTGCAATCATTGTTATAATTTATTCTATATCCTGTCCGTAAGTAAATGTTCTCTGCAAGCCGAGTTTTGCAAGAACTTTTTCTTCTTTTTCACGCATTATCTGTGCTTCTCTGCCACCGTTTTCATGGTCATATCCAAGCAGATGATACATTGAATGCACTGTAAGGAATGCAACTTCTCTCTGCAGTGAATGTCCGTAAAGTTCTGCCTGTTCCATTGCCTTTTCAAGAGAAATAACAATATCACCAAGCAGCAGACTGCCTGTTTCCTGGTCCATATCATATGTATCATCTTCACCAAGAGGGAAAGACAAAACATCGGTAGGCTGCGGTTTATTACGGAATTCGCCATTTAGTACAGCAATGTGTTCGTTATCCACAAATGTAACAGAAACTTCACAAGGCTGTTCAAACTCTTCAATTGCAAGTACTGCATTGCAGCTTCTTCTGATAAGAATTCTGATTCCTGAAGGAACTTTTACTGCTTTCTGATTGTTCTGAATATATATTTTATTTGACATATTTTAATCTTCCTCTTTTGTTCGCAGGTGGGGTAAAGCTTGGTTTGTCATTTGCCGCTTTTTCGTAAGCGCGTACAATATCCTGAACCAGTTTATGACGTACAACGTCCTTTTCTGTAAGACGGATTATTGCAATATCTTCTATGTTTTTAAGAATGGAAATGGCATCTTTAAGTCCTGATTTTTTATCTGCAGGCAGGTCAATCTGTGTAACGTCACCTGTCACCACAATTTTTGAGCCATTGCCCATACGTGTAAGAAACATCTTCATCTGTTCCTTTGTTGTGTTCTGGGCTTCGTCAAGAATGATAAAACTGTCATCAAGGGTGCGTCCGCGCATATATGCCAGCGGAGCTACTTCAATAACACCTTTTTCCATAAGTTTCTGGAAAGTTTCAGGACCAATCATATCAAACAGGCCATCGTAAAGCGGACGCAGATAAGGGTCAACCTTGTTCTGCAGATCTCCCGGCAGAAACCCGAGTTTTTCACCCGCTTCAACAGCAGGGCGTGTAAGAATAATTCGTGAAACCTGACCTGCCTTGAATGCTTTTACAGCCATTGCGACGGCCAGATAGGTTTTACCTGTACCTGCAGGACCTATGCCGAATGTAATGCTGTTTTTGCTGATTGCCTTAAGATATTCTGTCTGACCAAAAGTCTTGCTGCGGATAGGTTTACCCTTTGCTGTAAGCAGAACAAGGTCGGAGTTGAAGTTTTTAACTTTATCAACATCCCCTGTTTTAGCCATATTTATGCAGTATCCTATGGACTGGTCATCCAGGCTTGTGCCCTGAGAATGCAGTTCTATCATTGCATTCAGCGCGCTTAGTGTACGTTTTACGTTTTCATCATCACCAATCACCTTGAATTCTGTTCCGCGGCATACCACACCAACGGAAAATGCCTTTTCAATTTCACTGATATGTTTGTTGAAAGGACCGCAGATAAGCAATGCAATATCATTTGTTAAAGCTTCAAAAATTTTTTCTGCCAAAATGCCACCTCTGAATAGTTAATACTTTTTCAATTTATTAGTATAACATATATTTATAAATAAGTAAATTACATAAATTCTTATCAGAATTTATCTGGTTATATTATAATGCCCGTAAACTTTGCATAAAACAGTTACTCCCTGCCGGGTAAAATTGCTGTAGTATTCACAGCTGTCAGCTGATATAAAGGATAAATCACTTTTAACAAGAAGATCCACAATCCGTTTTGCTGCATTTTCTGCATCCGCCCTGTCATTTTTTACTGCCACCGTTTCCGTTTTATAAAACCTTACTGTTTCCTTTGTCAGCGGCAGCCGGAATCCAAACAGGTTTACATGTTCAAAAAATTTTTCCTTGTCATAATATTCATAATTTTCTGTATTTTCTTTTTTTATAACAAAGTCTTTTCCGCAAAACTTATATAACACCCTGTCGGTATATTCCCCTGTTCTTATAACAATATCTTTATTGAACAGTACCTCTGCTGTATATTCTTTTATACAATATGCTTTTATATATGCACGGGGCATAACCTGCTGCAGTGTTCCGTTGCGGTCTATATAAGTTGCACTTACAAGAATATCGCCCTTTTGCACTGTCTGGCCTGTTTCAACATCTGTAAAACCATTGTAGATTTCCATTTCTTCTATAACACCATCAGCTGTCGCATAAATATTTCCGCTTGTTCTGTCTTTAAGATAAGGCATTTTATTAATTGTTGCATCCACTTTACAGGTAAGAATTCCTTTATAGAAATTAAGTGTAACATACCCTATATTATCCACATTCATAAATATCTGCTGGATAAGCTTCTGGTTTTTATCCTGCGAAAACCAGGCGCCGCAGTAACAGTCATTAGCATACAGCAGACTGTAAACATCATCGGTTATATTTTTTGTCGGTGCTATTACATCTATTCTCCATATCATATGGCTGAATACAAAAATATAAACAAACACTAAAATCATTCCGACAAATATGCCCTTGCGGTCAAGTACTTTTCTCAGACTGAAATAAATACCTTTTCTTTTTAACAGTTTTGTTCTGCACTGATATTTTTTTGCCGTTCTTGCCAGTTTTTTGTAATCACCTGCATTACATACTGCTGTAAAACCAAAATCAGTACACCGGATGTTTGAAATATTTATTTCGTTTTCAATAATCCAGTTAAAAAAATTGCAGTAAAAACCCGAAACAACTTCAAATTCAACTCTGGAAAGCAAAATTACACCTCGTTTTCAAACAGTTCTATTTTGGTAATTTTTCCGTTGCATACAGCATTGTGCTTGCTGCAGGAAAGTATTATCAGATCTTCTCCGTATATATAAACCCGTTTTTGTCTTGTTTCAATTACAATGCTGTTCTGTCTGTAATCTATAAGCTTTTTAAAGCTGTCTATGTTTATGCATCCGTTCACATCTATGGATATGGCTGTCTGCACAGCTTCGTTTTCGGTCGAATATATGTCTTTAAGTGCTCCTATTACTGTTTGTTTTTCCCTGTTTGCTTTCAGTTTCATAATTTATCACCTAAACATAGCTTTTTTAACATATATATGGAAATACAGGGTGGTGATATGCAGATATGAAACTCAAAAAAATTGTTCAGCTGTCGGTTGTAATTTTTACAGTATTTTTTTACTTTTTTAATTCCGACAGTATTGTAAATTCGGTAAAAGAAGGAATGCTGCTGTGTTTTGACACAGTAATTCCCTCGTTATATATTTTTATGGTGCTGGCATCTGTTTTGTCGGAATTTGAAAACGCCGATATACTCAGCTTTCCCTTTGTCCCCCTGTTCCGTTTACTGAATATTACAAACCGCAGAATAATGACATATTGTGTTCTGAGCATTATGGGCGGCTTTGCAACAGGAGGCTATTTTTTAAACCGCATTGACAATGAATTCTGCTGTGAAAAGAATTTCAAATGCATACTGCTTTTACTGACAAGCAACAATTCTCCTGCATTTATTATCGTTGCAACAGGACTGAAGATACTTGGCAGCCTTAAAACAGGAATATTACTGTATCTGTCGGTGCTGTTTTCCTGTTACGCTACAGCTTTTATTCTTTCGTTTTTTATTCCGTATTCTGACACGCAGACCCCTTGCAACAACAAAACCAATTCTCCGGACATAAGCCGTGCTGTAAAAAGTTCGGTAAATGGAATTTTAAATATTTGCGGTGTTGTTATTCTGGCTTTTACAGCATGTAAAGTTGTATCGCTTTACATACATTTTCCTGCAGTATCAGCAGCTTTTTCCGTTTTATGTGAAGTCACTACCGCCTGCAGCAATATATGTGCCCTTTACGGAAACAATCTGTATCTTATATGCACCGCAGTGACTGTTTTTCCTTTGAGTGCGTATTTTCAGATGAAAAGTTTTGACAAAAACAACAGTTACAGTTTTAAAATACTGTTTTTATCAAAACTGCTTCAGGTGCCTCTGTGTATATCTTTTTTACGGATAATGGTAAATATATTTCCTGTTTCATCTACCGTGTACGCTGCTGGTGATATTCAGGTAAACAGTTACTGGCATTCACCGCATATTTCATTGTATTTAATGGTTCTGTCGGTATGTTTTGTAATTGCTTTTGATAAAAAAACAGGGGTATTTACTAAATTGCACAAATAAGATATACTTGTTTTAACAATTATTCTGACTTTGAAAGAGTGTTTATTATGGGCATTTTTAAAACAAACAAACCGCTTTTCGGCAATAATATTGACGCCGCCTGCATATATTGTCAGTACGGCAGTCCTTCAAGTGATGAACAGATGATTCTGTGCAGCAAAAAAGGTGTGGTTTCGCCTTACTATTCCTGCAATAAATTTATTTATTGTCCTACCAAACGCATACCTAAAAGAATGCCTAAACTGCCGGATTTTTCACCTGAGGAATTTAAACTCTGATATATAAACAAAAAACTGTACCTATCGCAAGATAAGTACAGTTTTATTTTTTTTACAATCTATTAATACACACTTTATCAGCTGTGTTTAATCATTGCTTTGTAGAAATCCACCGCAGGTGTAAGTGCTCCGCGGAAAATATTTTCATTAAGGGCATGAATGCTGCCGTATTGCTGTTTATCAATGTACAAAGGCGCAAATCGCAAAGCATTGTCTGTAACATCACGATAAAATTTTGCGTCTGTACCGCCTGTCATAACATAAGGACAAATCTGCACACCGGGATAAATATCCTTTGCCACCTGTTCAACAAGATGGAAAGGCTGACTTTCAAAACTTACAACAGGACAGGATTTGTCGTAGTATATAACTTCGCTTTCAATATCATATTTTTTTGCAAAGTCAGATATGATTTTAATGCTTTCATCTGCATCCTGATGAGGAATGAAACGCATATTTCCTGTTACATAAGCTTCCTGCGGGAGTACATTGTATCCGTCAGAACCTTTTGCTGTGGTAAATGCAAGTGTTGTGCGTACCATTGCACCTGCCGCTGAACTGATGGATGGAAGCAGTTTAAGCAAAAGTTTTTCAAACAACCATAAGTTTGAAAAAATTGTCTTCATTGCAAAGGACATATTTGGCGTCATACGTCTGAACATTTCCCTTACTGTTGGGCTCATTTCGCTGCGGAAAGGATAGTTTTTTTCCACATCCACCATAAATTTGCCAAGTCGTACAAGCGGTGTGTTTTTAGTAGGTGCAGATGCATGGCCGCCATTGCTTTTGGCAACAAATTTAATGTCTCCGTAACCTTTTTCCACGACCCCAACCATACCGTAAACACCTTTTACGCCACCTACGGGTTCTTCCAGAATCATACCGCCTTCGTCCATAAGATAAGCCAGCTTGACACCATTGTTTTTAAGGTAGTCTACCGTTGCAGGTGCACCGCCACCGCTCCATTCTTCTGTACAGCTGGATGCAATATACACGTCACATTCAGGCTCAAAACCTTCTTTAAGCAGTTCTTCAACTGCCTGAAGCATACAGAAAAGGCTTGCTTTGGTATCTACCGTACCTCTGCCCCATACTCTGCCGCTTTCATCTGTATCTCCTGAAAAAGCTCCGTGTTCCCATTTGCCGTTTGCTTCCACAACATCGTGATGGCTCATAAAAAGAACCGGTTCCGTTTTACCTTTGCCGTTCCATTTAAAAAGCAGGCTGCCGTCCAGAACAATTTTTTCGCATTTTTCGTGTACAGCAGGAAACAGTTTTTCCATTTCTTTGTGAAGTTCAAGAAACTTTGAAATGTCTGTCTGTCCGCGGAAGGAAATTGTTTCTTTCTGTATCATTTTTGCCAGTTTGTCACCATATTCAACGGCACGCCGGCTGTTATTGTCAATTTTAACCTGAGCCGTTGCAGCTTCGGTTGGTTTTACCGAAACTGAACGGAGTACAACTGTTAACGCAAGCACTGCAACCACTGCAATAATTGCCAATAAGATCCACAACATTATCTAATCCTCCGCTGTTTATTTAAGTTTTCCCTTTTTGAAAAGCACAAAGCCTATTACCAAAGCCATAGCACCGCAAGGAATCATAAGAACACTTGTCTGGTTAATCATTGAAGGTACAAAAATACACAGCAATGTCATTGCCAAAACAGGTAAAACTGCTATCTGTGGTGCCTTTGCAAAATATTTAAGCCCAAGTGCGCCAAACAATGCAGGAACAACATTGTTGAACGCAGGCAGAAGAACTTCGCTCTGCAGTACAGGCTGAAGCGGAACCATAAGCAATACCCCTGCAACAATAACAAGTGTTGTAACAATTGCACTTGTTGCAGAACTTATTGTGGCAACAATTTCATTTTCTGCTGTGCCGTGTTTTGTGCCCGCAATATCCTGCGCATTCATAACGCAAGGAATTTTCATATTTGTAACGTTACCGGTAATAAATGAAATGTAACTTGCACCTACACCAAGCATTGGCGCATAAACAAGAAATTCAACAAAAGAAACCGGCAGATAAATTACCGCAACTTTGGCATAACCTGCAAGAAAACCATCCAGCTCAGGTGAAATACCATAAATTGCACCGAAAACAAATGGTACTGCAATAAGCAAAGCTATTGTTGCCAACATAAGCGTTCTGCCAAGACGATGCAGACCATTATTAAATTCCTGTATGTATTTTTCTTTTTCTGTCATAATTACTGCACCTCCTTAAAGAATAAAGCCAAAGCCTACTGCTGCGGCCATTGCAACCAGCATGCTTGCAGCAAGGCTGAAGTTTTCAAGGCTTGCTTTGCCTTTTTTCTGGATTAAAATTTCAAACACAGCCATTGCCGCTGCTGCAACAAGTGCAACCAGCAAAGGCATTATGTCACTTCCCTGTCTTGGAACAGCTTTACCTATGTAAGCACCTATGTAAGCACCGCACAGACCGATAAACATAGCCGTTGTTGCATGTGCACCAAAACCCGGTTTGCTTTCGCTATTTGTTTCCTTTTTAGGATTGCTTTTAAGTTTTGCAAGGTATTTTTTGAGAAAAAATATAGTAAAGAACAAACCGCCAAGGATACCCACTGTCATAACAAGCGCAATTGTAATAAATGCCTGAAGGCTCATTTCTTCCAGTCTCAAACCCGACAGACCTATGCTCTGTGCTGCAATTTCGGCAACATTGAGTTCATACTGCAATGAACCGATAACAGAAAGTCGCAGCCAGGAAAGCGGAACGCCAAGTGTACCGCTGAGTGCAACAACGCCAAGCAGAATGCTGATGGATGGCAGAAGTGTAAATGTTGCACTGGATGTAATTGTCTTTTTAAGAACTGCTTTGTCCATGCCGATTTTAATGCCTGCACGATAGCATTTTATTAATATGTACAGACACATTATTGTGATAAACAGCAAAACTGCCGCAACAATAAGGTAAAATGACAATGCATTTACCTGTGATAAATATTCATTCATTTTTTTCGCCCCTTTATAAATCAGTCCGCAAGCTTAAACCCGTCTGCGATAACTGTATTTTACAAACATTTCCTTATTTTTTCAGATAATATCTTCACGGATTATCTTTTCTAGTATTAATAATATCAAAAAATTACCGCAAAGTACTTATGTTTTTTATATTGTACCACATATATCACCTTTACAAAACATTTTTTAATCGAAATATATGGATTTTTGTTGATTTTTGATGTATTTTATTTTATTATATATATTAATTATTATGAATAATTATGTCCAAAAATCGTTTCCAACTTCTAACTATAAAAATATTTCAAGTTATATCTCAGAGGTGAATATTTTATGACCAATCCGTACAGACAATCGTACAAGCAGAAACTGCTGGACAATGCCAGTCTGGCAATATTCAACTGCGGTCTGCAAAGCTGCAGTCCAAACCATTCCTGGGGGCCTGGCATCCGCGACCATTACCTTATTCATTTTGTTATTTCCGGTAAAGGCAGTTATATCTGCGGCGGCAAAACTTTTCAGCTTAAAGCCGGCGATTTGTTTCTTATCAAACCATCACAGGTTGTTTATTATGTAGCCGACCCAAGTGAACCTTGGGAATACTATTGGGTAGGTTTTAACGGCACATATGCTCAGAAACTTGTTTCTCATCTTCCGTTCAAAGACACTAACCCTGTTTACACCCCACTTGAATTTGAAGAATATAAGGATTATCTTTACAAAATTTATACAAACAGCGGCAATACTATCAAACACACAACAGCTATGGTTGGTTATCTTTATCTGTTTTTATCCCGTCTTGTGGAAGAAAACACAGTAAACACACAGCCTCAGGCTGCTGCACAGTCCAATTATGTCATTGATGCTATCAAGTATATTCAGTTCAACTATTCATCAGATATCAGTGTGGACGACATTGCTGGTGCAGTAGGCATAAGCCGCAGCCATCTGTACAGAGTTTTCATATCCAATCTTAACCAGTCCCCTATTGATTATCTGACTGAATACAGAATTAACGAAGCATGTAATCTTATCAGGAATACAAACCTTTCAATTTCTGAAATTGCTGTTTCTGTAGGTTTCTTTGACCAGTTCTATTTTTCAAGGGTATTCAAAAAAATCAAAAAAGTTCCGCCAAGCAAATATTTGCAGAGTCTGGAAGCTCAGGGAGAATTATGAAAAAACTGATTATTCTTTTGTTTTCTCTCATTTTTATTTTTTCAGGCTGCAGCACAAACGAACAGCCTGTATATGATCTTGCAGTCTGCAATACTGAAATGACAGAATTTGCAGAATATCTCAAAGGTTTTGAAAGTGAAAACTATAAACTTGAAAAAATTGAGTTCTCACAGGAAAAACTGACAGAATTTACCGCTGCTCTTAAAGAAAATACTGACGGACTGAACAGTATTACATTTTACGGCGAAGGCATTGATGAAGAACTGGCCGCTTCTCTGATCAAATTTGCAAAACAGATAAACATTCCTGTTACTTTTGCATTTTCTGATATTTCCACAGAAACCCTTACTGTTTATGACAAAGCTTTCTGCATAACTACCAATTATACCCATGCAGCTGAAATTACCGCTGTAAAACTTAAACAACTGTGGAGTGAAGGTATAATTGCCGACAGCAACGAAGACCAGATTTTTTCCTTTTCAATTATAAAGGAAGAATCTGAAACAGATAATCTGGAAAGCTATTGCAATACACTTATTGCAGGAATAGAACTTTACGGTATTCCTATGCAGATTAACAGCACAGTATCCCCGGCAGATATTGCCGATGCACAGAATCTTGCTGATTTAAAGGTTGAAAATGAAGGTATTATTGTTATCAGTCCGGACGTGCTTCCTGTTGTATCTCAGTACGCAACTGAAAGCGAAAACGTGGAGATAATAACAATTCAGCAAGGTATTGAAAACAGTTTTGCCGACTCAGCATACGACGTAAACTGTTTTATAAATTATAAAGATTATAAGCTTGCTGCTGATGAAATTATTGCGAACTTCAACAACCGTCAGTATCCGCTTATTGAAAGTTCTTTCCATGTAAAAGACAGAACTGTATTTATTCCTGCAACTATATAGGTTAAAAAATGATAAAAAAGAACGATATTATTACTCTGGAAATAATTGATATTTCTTCCGACGGCAATGGTGTGGGCAAATATGAAAATATTGCTGTATTTGTACCGATGACCGCTGTAGGAGATGTTTGCAAGGTTAAAATACTAAAAGTTTTATCCTCCTACTGTTTCGGCAAGGTTGAAGAAATAATCACACCGTCCGCTGACCGCATTGAAAACCTTTGTCCCAACTTTTCAAAATGTGGCGGATGCGATTTTCTGCATATAAGCTATGAAGCAGAAAAGAAAGCCAAAACAAATTTTGTTAAAAGCTGTTTTGAGCGCATAGGAAAAATTGATGTACCTGTAAACCAGTGCAAGTCCTGCGACAAAGTGCACCGTTACCGCAACAAGGCGCAGTTCCCCGTGCGAAAAGATGAAAACAACAAGGCAGTAACAGGCTTTTTTGCTCAGCGTTCACACAGAATTATTCCCTGTAACGACTGTCTGCTGCAGCCTGAACTGCTCAACGAAATTGCCGAATATATTGTTGACAGACTTAACCAGCTTGGCATAAAAGCTTATGATGAAGAAAAACTGACAGGTCTGATACGCCATATTTATTTCCGTTACGGCGAAGTTACAGGCCAACTTATGGTATGCCTTGTATCCACAAAGAAAAAAGTATGGAACATTGATGTACTGGTTAAAGACCTTGTTGCAAAGTACCCTATGATTTCCACAGTTGTGCTAAATATAAACGACAAAAACACCAATGTGATTCTGGGTGAAGAAAACATTGTGCTTTACGGCAACGAAGTTATACAGGATGTGCTTTGCGGTGTAAAAATCACTCTCAGCCCGCATTCTTTCTATCAGGTAAACCGTGAAGGAGCTGAAAAACTTTATACCATTGCAAAAGAAGCACTCTGTCTTACGCAGGATGATATTCTGCTTGACCTTTACTGCGGTGCCGGCACAATAGGGCTTTCAATGGCAAGAGATGTAAAAACACTTGTCGGGGTTGAAATTATCCCTGAAGCTATTGAAAATGCAAAAGAAAATGCAAAACAAAACGGCATTGACAATGCAAGATTTATCTGTTCCGATGCAGGCCAGGCTGCACAGCTGCTTGTAAAAGAGGGCTTCCGCCCTACCGCCATAGTGCTTGACCCTGCACGAAAAGGCTGTGACGAAAACACTCTCGATGCTGTGGTGGAAATGGCCCCGAGCCGTATTGCAATGATAAGCTGCAATCCTTCAACCGCTGCACGCGACTGCAGATATCTGGTTGAAAAGGGTTATAAGGTGCAGTTTATCCAGCCTTTTGACATGTTCCCCCGCACCAAACACTGCGAATGCGTGATTCTGCTTTCACAAAATTAACCGTGCAGTATTGCATTTACATGCTTCATAAAAAAAATACATTTAAACCTGTATGCAACATTGGAGAATATACAGCATGAAGCGAAAAATTTATTTTTGGGTAAAAAAACATATAAACAGCGATACCGTTAAAGTTGCAATGCTGGCTGTGCCGCTGGCTGTTATTCTTGTGCAGCAGATAGCCGAAGGAACTTTCAGCTGGACCGACTTTTTTGATGTCACTATTCTTGTTACCTTTGTATTTCTTGCAATATGTGATGCTATTGCAAAATTAGTCAAAAAAAATGTTTCCATAATTGCAGAAGATTCAGCAAAACTGAATAACGATTATGAAAAACTGGCAAAAAAATATAAATGCACAAATCTGGTAAAGTATAACGGGGTTGTATATCCTGAAGAATGTCTGTGGCTGCGCAGCGGCAATGAGAATATTATAATTGAAGATAACTGTGAAAAATACTACAGTTTACCATCGCTGATTGCCGATAACTCGCAGGAGATTATGGAAGTGCACAGCGCTTCTACTGTATATAATCAGATTAACATCCGTCTGGATGATTTCAGACAGGATGCTGACAACAATTGTGTTGTTCTTAACACTTCCCGCACACAGTATTTTGATTCTTTGCTGACAAACCGCGCCTGTGACTATGTTTTAAGCAAAAAGAAAGTTACTATCCGCGAATTGTATGAACCGGGTCCTTTCCTGAAACCGTTGTCCCTGTCAAAGATGTCAAATCATCTTGGTTTTAACGGTTTTGTAATTACAAGCGATACCAAAACCATTCCGTTTATACTCCGCAATAAAAACCTGTCTATTGCAAAAGGTTTGTGGGCCACAAGTATAGGTGCTTCTTTAAAAACAATGTATGCTCTTGATTTTAAAGACGGTTTTATGATGAATGAAAACTCTCTGAGCAATGCTATTATTGGAGAAGTTCATGATGAGCTTTATATTTCAGATGATACCGCATTGAACAATGATAAAGTTGAGGCAAGCATTTTTGCTTTTTACAGAGATCTTGTTGAATGCGGAAAACCTCAGTTTCTGTTCTGTCTTCAGCTGGAAAACACCACAGAAGCAGAATTGCAGAAATTAATTACCAAAAAAAGAAACAAAAAAGAATCAACAACAGCAGATGGTGATACAGTATGCTTCTTCTCGGCCGAACAACTTAAAAAAGCTGAGTTTTACATTGATAAACTCATCATTGAAGGAAAAGAATATCATATGATGCCATCTTCAGTTGTATCCGTTGCACTGTTGCTGAAATATCTGGACAGGCCTGAAAGCTGATAATTACCATACAGATTCTGTTTTATTAACAATCATATCATCAAGCAACATACTCAAGATTTCTCATTACTTTTTTCAACAATTTTGTTTTTTAACCTTAAAAATATGAAACATAAATTCAAAAAATTATCATATTGGTCCTTTTCTCTGGCATTTGTAATTTTTGTATTTTCATACATACTTTATCATTATTCAACACCGGCAGGATGGTTTACCTCTGCGTGGCAGTCTGCCCCGGGAAAACCTCTGATTACATTCCTTTTCAGCATATGGGGAGTAATGTTTCTGTTCAGTGGAGTACTAAACCTTTTAATTGCAAAAATATTTTTTACAGATAAATGATATAATGAACTTTACACTTCTGAATTATGCACTGGAACAATATAATTTACAGAACAAAACAGCAACATTAACAGGCCATAATGAAAATATGACCTTTAATGTTGCTGACTTATTTATATTGAGAATTCATAAATCTGCCGATGTTTTCAATTCTGATTTTCTTTACAAAAATTTATCCCGAAAAGAAATTCATAATACAGAAATGAATCTTCTGAATTATCTTTACAATAAAGGATTTAATGTTCAGCTGCCTGTTCTCAATAAATACGGAGAATATGTTTCCACTCTTCCTGACGGCACTTTTGCAACTGCAGTCAGTCGGCTTGAAGGAAAAAGTGCAGACGATAATGATCTGACCATTGATTATTTCAGAAAACTTGGAGCTTTAATAGCACGCTTTCATAATATTTCAACAGATTTCATATCCGGCAATATTTTAAAATATGATACCGCTCTTTGCGATATTCTGTTTTGTCAGCTTGATAAAGCAAACAGTAAAGAATACTTTAACAATACACATTACAACATACTTACAGATATATGCTCTATAATAAAAGAAGCATTCTGCACAAACGGGCACAAATTTACTGTTGTACACGGAGATGTTTCACCTGACAATACGCTTATTACCCCTCACGGATTATCCCTTATTGATTTTTCATTGTCCGGTATCGGACACCCTATGATTGATGTGGCTTGTATA
Source organism: Oscillospiraceae bacterium (assembly GCA_015067215.1). Lineage (GTDB taxonomy): Bacteria > Bacillota > Clostridia > Oscillospirales > Ruminococcaceae > RGIG3102. The sequence goes on from SVMW01000009.1 coordinate 34,462, forward strand.
TACAGCTTTATCAAAAACGACGCTATGCGCAGTGCTTTTGAAGATGCATATACTGCTGGTGGCGGCACTGTTGATAAAGAAATGGTCAATATATGTTATGCATTCAATGAACTTATGGGCATTTTGCTACATATAGATAAACTATCAACCGAAAGCTGGTTTGAAAGCTGGCTGGACAGTTTATGTGCAAAAGTATTCATTCCTGCAATAAACGGAAAGGATATATTATGGAACAGATTGAACGAATAAAATACATGGAACAGCTTTTTGACAAAGCGTGTTCTGTTGTTTATAATCAAAATACAGAAAAAGCATATGTAACCGATATTCAGCCTGTTATAAAAGAACTGTCCGATTATTACAGCAACGGTCTGTGGCTGAGTGATTATACCGCCGATGAACACGGAAAACTGCCTGTTAATCTTAAAAGAGGTGTTTTGTCTCAGGACGGGTTGTATAATCTGTTAAATGACAATGATATGCTGTTAAAAGAAATCTGCTGTGAAACAAAGGTGCATAAAATGAAAAAAGTAAAAATTACTGCCGTGAGACAGGCACGATATGATGACCTGATTGAAAAATATGAAAACCCTATTAAACACGCCTGTGATGTAACTGAAGGACAGGTTTGGATTGCAAACGGCTGGCAGAAACCTGAAGGTTTTTGTGACAGTGCCTGGGAAAGCATATCCCATTTTGTGATGACTCTTGCCCACGGCGGAGAAAACTTTTATGACGGCTGGATGAAAAACCCAAAATCTGCAATGATATCCTGCAATGACGGATTCCGCCCTGTAAGTTTTCTGATTGAAACGCTGAACGAAGACGCTGACTGATAAAAAATTAAACCGATTGACTAAAAACAGAGTCAATCGGTTATTTTTATGTTGTTTTTTATGGTTTGTAAATCATATCAATGCCTGTCTGCAGAACTTCCTCGCTGAGCGCACTTGTTGCATATGTTACAAGATATCCATCTGCATCAATAAAATATGTTGTAGGAAGATAATAAACATAATATTTTCCCGATGCATCCAGCTGCGTGTCATAAAATGCAGGGAATGTATATCCGCTGTCTTCAATAAAAGCTACAGCAGAATCAAAAGTGTCCCTGTCTCCATCGGTAACATTTACCATCATAAACTGAATTTCATCACCGTACTCTTTATATTTTTCTTCAAAGGCAGGCATTTCGCTTTTACATGGTCCGCACCAGCTTGCCCAGAAATTCAAAATTATCGGTTTACCGATATAATCTGACAGTTTTACCTCATTGTTCTGTGCATCATAAACCACAAAATCGAAAGCTTCTGTTTTCTCCGGTTCACTGTCAGCTTCATTTTGTTCTGTACTGTCTGCTTCTTCGTTATTATGCCCTGTTTCACTCTGAGATACATCAGGGTTCACAAGGTTGTTCTGTTCCATCTGCGGTGCCAGAGTTTTATACAGCAAAGCTGCACCACCGATAAATACAGCAAGAAGTACCATAACGATTATAAGTGATTTATTTTTCATTATACAATCTCCTTTAACTCAGAATTGCCAAAAGCTTGTTAAGCATGCCTGTTGCCATAAACAAACCTATAACAATAAGCATGATACCACTTATTGTATTTACAATTCTATAGTTGCGTTTTACAGCATCAAAAGCTGTTTTAAGTTTGTCTATAAGCACTGCACTTAATATAAACGGAATTCCCAGCCCTGCAGAATATGTCAGAAGCATCATTATGCCTTCCGTCATATGTCCCTGCTGTGATGCAAGCATCAAAGCCGAACCAAGAAATACACCTACACAAGGTGTCCATCCAATTGAAAAAATCACACCAAAAACAAGTGAAGAAACAAACCCTAAATCTTTAGTGTCTGCTGTATAACCGCTGCCTTTAAACAGATTGATATTTATAATGCCAATATAGTTCAGACCAAAAAAGATTACTATAAGGCCTGAAACAACATTTACAACAGTCTGATAATCTGCAAGCAAATGTCCAACCGACCCCGCAAGTGCCCCCATTGCAGTAAAAACAAGAGTAAACCCAAGCACAAAACCTGCTGCATTGAGAAGTGTTTTTGCTGTTTTTCGCTCTCCGCCTCCTGCAAAATAGGATACATATATGGGCAGCATAGGCAAAAGACATGGAGAAACAAAGGTAATTACGCCCTCAAGAAAAGAAATAAAATATTGCATACAATCTCCTTTTTTGTGATTGTTATTTGTTATACATTATAACCGTTATTTTGACAAAAAACAGTGACAAAATTACCGTATTATATTATCATATTTATCTATTATTGGCTATGGAAAAATATTGTCACATAATGTATAATAACAATATTATTTTCTCTTTACAATTCAGCGGAGGATTAAAAATGAGCAATGTAAAAGTGTTGGTTTCTTCCATTCTTGCAGGCACATGTATTGGTTTTGGCGGCATAATTTATCTTATGAGCAGTAATAAAGTTCTTGGCGCAATGTTTTTTGCAATTGGTCTGCTTACCATCTGCTCCTATGGTCTGCACCTTTATACAGGCAAGGTTTGCTATGTTTTCCAGAACAACAAAAAGTTTGTTCTGCAGATACCTGTTATCTGGTTTGGCAATCTTATCGGCACAGGAATAACAGCACTTATAGTTCTTGCAACACGAAACGGTGCTGCTATTGCACAGGCTGCAGCTGCCCTTTGTGAAGTAAAAATGAATGACAGCTATTTAAGTCTTTTTATGCTGGGTATTTTCTGTAATATTATGATTTATATTTCGGTAGAAGGCTACAACAAAATTCAGTACGAAATGGGCAAATACATTTCACTGTTTTTTGGTGTAATGGTGTTTATACTTTCAGGGTTTGAACACAGCATTGCCGATATGTTCTATTTCTGGGCTGCGGGCAACTGGAGTGTGGACAGTGTTATCCGTCTGATTGTTATTACACTTGGCAACGCTGTCGGCGGCATTGCCTTTGCCGAAACAAAAAGATACATATGCGAAAAATAATATAGCTTTTATGCCGGTGATATCATTTCACCGGCGTTTTTTGTAACTGATACAAATTATAGCACTGTAATATTTGTGGAAAACTCCCTTTGAAAAAAGTCTTCTGTTTTTGATATAATAATAAAGTAAAAACATATAAAGGGGTGATATGTATGACAGAAAAATTTGCAGTAAACGATTATGTGATATACGGTAAAAGCGGACTGTGTAAGGTAAGTGAAATCAAAACTGTTCATATGGCAAACACAAAAAACAAATATTATGTACTTAACGCTGTAAATGGAAATCAGGTTACAATCTATGTCCCCTGCAACAATACAACATTGGTATCAAAAATGCGCTTACCTATGACAAAGGAAGAAATTGACCTCCTGCTTTCAAACACAAAGGGTCAGGAAATTAAATGGATAGACAATAATAACGAAAGAAATGAATATTTTCACAGTATTGCAGAAAGCGAAAACTACAAAGACTGGCTGCTGCTTATCGGATGCATTTATATGAAAAAGCGGGAAAAACTTGCAGCAGGAAAACACCTTTCTTCTCACGATGAAAACACATTAAAGCTGCTGGAAAAACTTATTGAAGATGAGTTCTGTTATTCACTGCAGCTTGACAAAAATCAGGTAAGTAACTATATTAAAGAAAAACTTGAAATACTATAAAACTGTTCCCTGTCGGTACTTAACTGACAGGGATTTTTGTTATATACAAAAAAACGGATACTTCAACCGAAGTATCCGTTTTGGATTTTATTGAATTTTTAAATTACAGTTTAAGGTTGCCGAGGCTTTCTTCGCCTACTTTATGAGCTTTCATAATGTTTGTGGAGCCTGATACGCCAACAGGAACACCTGCTGTGATAACAACCATATCACCATCTTCAAGAATTTTTTCCTTTTTAGCTGCTGCTGTTGAGATGTCGATAAGTTCGTCAGTGCCGGAAACTGTCGCCATCATAACAGGCATAACACCCCAGGACAAAGCCATTTTGCGGCATGTTCTTGCTGAATCTGTGCAGCCGATGATTGGCAGACTTGGACGGTATTTAGAGATATTACGTGCTGTGAAACCGGATTTTGTTACAGTTACAATAGCTTTTGCGCCAATATCCATCGCTGTTACACATGCTGCATGAGCAACTGCGTCGGTAACAGAAATATTCTTGCCATAGTCACGTGCTTTGAGTTCTGCAGCATAGTCGATATTCTGTTCTGTTTTTTCTGCAATTGCAGCCATTGTTTTAACAGCTTCAACAGGATGCTTGCCTGCAGCTGTTTCGCCGGAAAGCATAATTGCAGATGTGCCGTCATAGATAGCATTTGCAACGTCTGTAACTTCTGCTCTTGTTGGGCGTGGGTTTTCAATCATGGATTCCAGCATCTGTGTAGCTGTAATTGCCGGTTTGCCAGCTTCGTAGCATTTGCGGATAATTTCTTTCTGAATTCTTGGAATTTCAGTAAAGTCAATTTCAACACCCATATCACCACGTGCAACCATGATACCATCAACAACTTCAAGAATTTCATCAATGTTTTCAACACCTTCGTTGTTTTCAAGTTTTGCGATAACACGCATATCTGTGTAATTGTATTCTTCAAGGATTTTTCTTACTTCAAGGATATCTTCCTTGCTTCTTGTAAAGGAACAAGCAATATAGTCATAACCGTTTTCGATACCGAAAATGATGTCACTTCTGTCTTTTTCGCTTACAAAAGGCATAGAAAGTTTTACATCTGGAAGGTTGATGGATTTATTGTTGGAAAGTTTACCGCTGTTGATGATTGTAAGTTCAACATCTGTTTCGCCAACTTTGTCAACAACCATTTCAATAAGGCCGTCAGCAAACAATACTCTTGTGCCTTCCTTAACGTCTTTAACAAAATCTTTGTATGTGATGCTTACAATATTTTCATCACCTTCAACTTCTCTTGTTGTAAGTGTAAATTTGTTGCCTGCTTTGAGTTCTACACTGCCGTCTTTAAATTTTTTAACACGGATTTCAGGACCTTTTGTGTCCAGCATTGTTGCAACAAAAAGGCCAAGCTCTGTGCGTATTGCTCTTACCTTTTTAAGTCTTTCAAGGTGTTCTTCATGTGTGCCGTGAGAAAAGTTGAAACGTGCAACGTTCATACCAGCTTCCATAACCTGTTTGAGCACACCCGGTTTATCTGTTGATGGGCCAAGTGTACAAACAATTTTTGTCTTTCTCATAAAACCTGTTCTCCCTAATCTTATATATAAAATGATTTTTATTACCAAAAATTATTCCAAACTAAATTATACTTATAAAAAATTTTTTTCGCAATAGAAAATGGTTTCATTTTATTGCACTTATGTACTTTTAAACCATTGGTTTTCATTTTTTGTATTTTTTACACATTATATGTGGTATAATATGTTATAATAAATTATTATACAGCTATTTTTACCAGACGAGGTAGTTTTTATGAATAAACGAGTATTTCTTATTGTATTGGATAGTTTTGGTATTGGTGAAATGCCTGACGCTGAAAAATTTGGCGATAAAGGCAGCAACACCCTTAAGTCAGTTTCCGCAAGCGATAAATTCAGGATTCCGAATATGGCATCTATGGGACTTTTCAATATAGATGATGTGAATTGCTGTACGCCTTGCGAACGCCCTTTGGCAAGTTTTGCCAAGGTTATGGAAAAATCCAACGGTAAAGACACCACCATCGGTCACTGGGAAATCGCAGGCGTTGAAAGCGAAAACCCGCTGCCTGTTTATCCTGATGGCTTCCCTGCTGATGTTATTGAAAAATATGAACAGCTGACAGGACGAAAGGTGCTTTGCAACAAGCCTTATTCCGGCACACAGGTTATTGCTGAATATGGCAGACAGCATATGGAAAGCGGCGACCTGATTGTATACACATCTGCCGACAGTGTGTTTCAGGTTGCAGCACATGAAGATATTGTGCCTGTGGAAAAGCTGTATGAATACTGTCAGATTGCCCGTGATTTGCTTGTTGGTGAACACGCTGTGGGCAGAATTATTGCAAGACCGTTTGTAACTGCTGCAGACGGCAGTTTTGTACGCACAACCAACCGACACGATTATTCCCTCAAGCCGCCTAAAAAGACTGTTCTGGACTATATCAAAGCTGCAGACAAAGATGTAATAGGTGTTGGCAAAATATATGATATTTTTGACGGCGAAGGTGTGACTGAAAAGGTAAAAACCGGCACAAATGATATCGGTATGAGAGAAAGTCTTAAACTTGCCGACAGAGATTTCAACGGTCTGTGCTTTATCAACCTTGTTGACTTTGACTCGATGTACGGTCACCGCAACGATATTGACGGTTATGCAAATGCACTGAGCGAATTCGACCTTTGGCTTAATGATTTTCTGCCAAAGCTGAGAAAAGACGATATGCTTATCATTACTGCTGACCACGGATGTGACCCAGGTACCGAATCTACCGACCACTCCCGCGAATGTGTTCCCCTTTTAATATATGGAGAAAACATAAAAACAGACAACAACCTTGGCATATTAAACGGTTTTGCCCATATTGGTGCAACAGTTGCCGACTATCTTGGTGTGGAGTACAAGGCAGATGCTCCAAGCATACTGGACAAAATAATCAAGTAGTTTCGAAAATATAAAGCAAACAACAAATGGTGGCTGATAAAATGACAGTCACCATTTTAATACTAAAAATACAAAACCTGCAGTAATAAGTCACTGCAGGTTTTGCTTTGGAGAAATATTAAGCTTTTACTTTACCAAACTTTCTCTGGAACAATTTGATGATTTCAACAACAGGAATTACACTGAATGCAAGACCCATTGCAATAAGATATTCTGTTACATTGATGTGTTCAAAGCCGAATGCGTTGCTGAGGAATGGTACATAGATAACAGCTGTTGTGAGAACAAGGCTGAGTATCATGGAGCCAAGGAGGAACATGTTCTGCTTTTTAAGCTGGAACAGGCTCTTTCTGCGGCTTCTCATGTTGTATCCGTGGAAAATTTCTGCCATACTCATTGTAAGGAACGCCATTGTCATACCGTCAGGGCTGTTTGCAATTTCCCAAACACCGCTTTCAATGTAATGACCTGTAAAGTATGCAACAATTGTAAGGATTGCAACCATAACACCCTGATAGATAACGTCTGTGCCGAGACCGTCAGAGAAGATGCCGCTTTTGCTTTCACGCGGTGGTCTTGCCATAACGTCGCCTTCTGCTTCTTCCATACCGAGAGCAAGTGCAGGAAGGCTGTCTGTGATAAGGTTTATCCACAAAAGGTGAACAGGTTTGAGCAGTGTGAAGCCCATGATTGTAGCTACGAAGATGCCCAGAACTTCACTCATGTTGGAAGCAAGGAGGAACTGAATGGATTTGCGGATGTTGTCATAGATACGTCTGCCTTCTTCAACTGCGCCAACAATTGTAGCAAAGTTGTCGTCTGCAAGAACCATATCAGCAACATTTTTGGTAACGTCAGTACCTGTGATACCCATTGCAACACCGATGTCAGCAGTTTTGATACTTGGAGCATCATTTACGCCGTCACCTGTCATTGCACATACATAACCTTTGTCTTCAAAAGTTTTAACAATTTTTGTTTTGTGCTGTGGCTGCACACGTGCGTATACAGAGTAGTTTTCGATATTTTCAAAATAGAATTGATCGTCAAGTTCATCAAGCTGGCTGCCGCTGAGTGCCTGGCTTTCGTCTGTAAGGATACCAAGCTGTTTTGCAATAGCAATAGCTGTGTCTTTGTGGTCACCTGTAATCATTACAGGGCGGATACCCGCAGCACGACACTCTTTGATAGCGTCAACAACCTCAGGACGTACAGGGTCAATCATACCTGTAAGACCGATAAAGATAAGGTCTGTTTCCAGTGTTTCAGGAGTCTGGTCTCCAGGAAGTGTTTTGTATGTTTTGTATGATGCAGCAAGCACACGCAAAGCCTGGTCAGCAAAGGATTTGTTTGTTGCAAGAATTTTGCTGCGTTTTTCTTCTGTCATTTCATAAACGCTGCCATTTTCAATGTAATATTTACATCTTTTAAGCACTTCGTCAGGAGCACCTTTTGTGTACTGTGTAATGATGCCTCCAACGTCGTGTACTGTACTCATCATTTTTCTGGAGGAGTCAAATGGAGCTTCGGCAATACGCGGGAATTTTTCTTCGATTGCTGTTTTATTGATATTGTTTTTATATGCAAAGTTTACAAGAGCACATTCTGTAGCTTCACCAACTGCTTCGCCGTTTTCAAGATGTGCATCGTTACACAGAGCCATTGCTTCGCAAAGCAGTTCCTTGTCACCAATAAAATCAGTAACTGTCATTTTGTTCTGTGTGAGCGTACCTGTTTTGTCGGAGCATATAACCTGTGCACAGCCCAGTGTTTCAACAGCTGTGAGCCGACGGATAACTGCATTACGTTTGGACATGTTTGTAACACCAATACTGAGAACAAGTGTTACAACAGTTGCGAGACCTTCAGGAATTGCAGCAACAGCAAGTGAAACTGCAACCATAAATGTTTCAAGAATTACTTTACCTTCAAAGTTGCCGTTTCTGATAATGCTGAATGCAAAGATAAATACACAGATGCCAAGAACAAGCACACTGAGGATTTTACCAAGCTGTGTAAGCTTTTTCTGCAATGGTGTTTCGTTGTTTTCTGTTTTGATAAGAGCATCGGCAATTTTGCCCATTTCGGTATTCATACCTGTACCTGTGATAACAGCTTTACCACGGCCGTAAGCGATTGTGGAACCCATGTAAACCATGTTTTTTCTGTCACCCAGAGGAACGTCTTTGCCATCTTCTGTTTCTAAAACTTCTTCTGTTTTTGTTACAGGAACACTTTCACCTGTGAGGGCAGCTTCTTCTGCTTTGATGGAAGCACATTCAATAATACGAGCATCTGCAGGAACTGCGTCACCTGCTTCGAGAACAATAACGTCACCTTCAACAAGCTGTGTGGATTCAACAACAATCTGTTTGCCGTCACGGATAACTTTACTTGTTGCAGCAGTCATTTTACTGAGTGCTTCGATAGCTTTTTCCGCTTTGCTTTCCTGATAAACGCCCATAATTGCGTTGAGAAGTACAACTGCAAGAATGATAAATACATCTGTGAAACTTTCACCGCTGTAAGCTGCTGTAACAGCACTTACTGCTGCAGCTGCAAGCAGAATGATAATCATTGGGTCTTTGAGCTGGCTGACAAAACGCTGAACAAGTGTTACTTTTTCAGCTTCAGCAAGTTTGTTTGGACCGTTTTTTTCCAGAACCTGCTGTGCTTCATTGCTTGTAAGTCCGTTTTCGTTACTATTAAGAGCTTTGAAAACATCACTTAACTGTTGATCGTAAAATCTCATAAAATCCTCTCTTTCAAAATATGAGCAGTTGGTAATCATATGTATGTATTTTGCTATAAAAAAAGACCCATATACAGCCATAAGCTGTATATGAGTCTTGTTATTACTTCTAAGCCAGGCTGAATATCAGCCACGATGTTGACTTAAAACACACAGACGGGAAATCTGTGTCCAACTACTCCCTCAATATCAACGTGTTAAATGATACCGAATTTATACATCAAAAGTCAATATCCTTTTCGGTTTATTCATACAAAATTCACATTTACAAACTCCGCAAACAGTCAGGATTAATGAATTAGAAAAGGAATGTATAAGCTACTGCAAGAACAATTGCAGGAAGTGTATTTGCAAGTTTGATTTTTGTAAGGCCTAGCATATTTGTACCAATCATAAGCACAATTGCATAACCTACTGTACATATGTTCATCATCATTGCGTCGGTAACAAAAGGCTGGATATATGTAGCCATCATTGCAATTGCCCCCTGATATAAAAACACCGAAACGCCTGAAAATGCAACACCTATGCCAAGTGAAGTACTTAAAATAAATGCTGTAATAGCGTCGATCATACTTTTTACAAGCAATACACTGCTGTCACCGCTGATACCATCTTTAAGAGCACCAAAAATTGCCATTGCACCTACACAGAAAAGCAGCGAGGCATTTACAAAACCTTTTGCAAATCCGTCAACACCTGCTTTGGCTTCAATTTTCTGACCAAACGCATTGAGATGATCATCTATTCTGATTATCTCCCCTATTGCCATACCAAGTGCGAGGCATACAAGCATCATAATTTCACCATTGGATTTTATAACACCGTTCTCAATTGTAAGTGCTGTTGAAAAAAATCCCAGAAGTGCAATAAGCGTAACTGATATACCAACCATATCCATAATAGGTTTTTCAATTTTTTCCGGAATTGCTTTTTTGATAAAACAGCCGAGAAAACCGCATACAAGTATAACGACACCATTTACCGTTGTCCCAAACATTTCAAAATACCTTCTTTATTTAACTTTATTTTTAATCTGCAATTTTGTATGTGTATAAAATCTGTATATTGCAGATGCAAATGATACACCTACTGCAATAGCCCCCGCCACTGCAAGTGTCTGCATGCCCTTGGAAATAAACATTTCAGTATTTCCCTGTATGCAGTATTCCATTGTATAATAAATACCTCCACCGGGAACCATCGGCAGAATGCCTATAATGATAAATATTGTTGACGGAGTTTTCATAGCTCTGGAAATAAATTCCGCAAAAAGAGCAACAACCGTTGCCGCAATAAGGTTTTGTCCCACAATACCCAGAAACATACCTGAAACAAGGTATATCAGCCAGCCTGCACCTGCACCAACAGATGCAACCAAAGCAACTTTTACATCCTTTACGTTAAGAATTGTGCAGAACACAAAGCTTGCCGCAAATGCAACAAGACAAGGATAAACATATTCGATCATTACAGCACACCTCCCAACGCAATAACGCTTGACATTGCAATAGCAATTCCCACTGCAATTGCTATGCCAACAAGCATAACCTCACTGAGTTTTGATGTACCTGTAATTATATCTCCTGCAATAATGTCACGCATGATGTTTGTCAGGGCAATACCCGGCACGAGCATCATTATTGCACCGATAATTATTTTATCATAATTATGTGCAAAACCTATGTGCACAAAACCTATCGCTATATAAGCAATAACTGCACTTGCAATAACATTTGTAAAGAATATATTGGTTTTTGCCCTTGAAATGTAATCAAGACACAGTTTTACCGCCAGCCCGCAGATAAACGAAACACATGCATCCCGCAAATCGCCGCCCCAGAAAAGGCAGAACAATGCAGACGAAATACCATATGCCATAAACAATACAAAAAAGCTGTATGGCTTTTCACTGCGGATAGTTTCAATCTCCTGCATAACCTGTGCTACAGGATATTTTTCTCTGCACGCCCTGCGGCAAAGGTCGTTGAACTTTGCAAGTTTGTCAAGATTGAAACCTGAAGCTTTTATTCTTTCAAGCTGTGTGACAGGCTTGTCGTTTTCATCTTTGTAGGTAACTATTATACAGGACTGCAGGGTAAAAATCTGAGCACCAACAATACCGTAAGCTTCCAGAAAAAAGTTCACCGACTCCTCTACCCTGTATACTTCGCCACCGTTTTCAAGAATATTACGTCCCAGTTTACATGCGGCGTCAAGAATTTTTTCCTTGTTCATTTCCATTGCCATAACTCAGTCCTTTGTTGATAAAACATATTATATAATGTATCAAAAATAAATATTGTTGTCAATTTTATAAACACAAGTTTTATCCATTAAATTGTTGCAAACTACTGTTATTTTTTGTGTCAATGTGTTATACTTAATTAGTATATGTATTGAAATATTAATTTACACTTTATTTTTGGAGTTGACATAGATGGAAATTTTGAAAAAAGAACTTTACGGCGAGTTTGACACATTTTGTTCCAACCATCCAAAAGGTGCTTTTCAGCAGGCACCTGCCTGGGCAAAGGTAAAAAAAAACTGGGAACATGAAATTGTTGTAACCCGCGATGAAAACGGAAACATCATTGGCGGCGTTTCGGTGCTTATCAGAAAAATCGGTCCTTTTGGTATGATGTATGCACCAAGAGGTCCTGTGTGTGATTATACTGACAAAGCAGTAATGAAAGACCTGATTGAAGGTATCAGAGTTGTTGCAAAAAAACACAACGGCTACAAATTTATCTGTGACCCTCTTGTGCTTGTAAGCGACGCTGAAACAATTCAGTTTTTCAAAGACTGCGGCTTCAGCATAAAAGAACACGCTGCTTTCCGTGACACAATTCAACCGAGATACAACTATATGCTCACTTATATCAAGGATATGAGCGAAGAAGCTCTGCTTAAAAAGTTTTCCACAAAAACAAGATATTATATCAACTATGGTCCTAAACATGGTGTTGTTGTAAAAGAGGGCATTGAATATCTTGATGATTTCTACAGAATATATTCTGAAACCGGCAAAAGAAAAAACTTTACAATCCGCTCCAAGGCATATCTTGAAAGTATGCTGACAAGTTTTCCTGACAACGCAAGACTTTATATGTGCTATCATCAGAATGATGAGACAGGTGAACTTACAGCACTTTGCGGCGGTCTTTCCGTTCAGTATGCAGGCACAACAAGCCATGTGTACGGATGTTCTACAAGCACAATGAGCAATCTCAAAGCTACAAATGTACTTCAGTGGGCTATGATGAAATGGGCACTGGCTGGCAACTGTCACACATATGACATGCAGGGCATTGCGACAAACAAGGAAGATGACGAAGAACTTTACAGTGTTTATCTTTTCAAAGCAAAATTTGAAGGCGGTATTGTTGAAACTGCAGGCGAATTTACCATCACCTTTAACCCATTGGCAGACAAGCTTATCAGCCTTGCGCTCAATATACGCAGCAAGCTTAAACATCATTAAGGTTGAAACACTATTGAGTTTTTGATAAAATAATATATTGGATAATAACGAAAGGAGCGTTGTTGTGGATAAAAAGTTTTATATTTTCAAAACGGTAAACTACATTTGTGTTGCAGTACGAATGCGCAGCAGCGCAGATACTTTCAGCTGATATATAATTTAATTGAGAAATAATAAAAATGAGGTATATATAAAATGTGCGAAAAGAAAAAATATTATATTTCAACACCTATCTACTACCCTTCTGACAATCTTCACATTGGTCACAGCTACACAACTGTTGCATGTGACGCATTGTCCCGCTACAAAAGACTGCAGGGTTATGATGTAATGTTTCTGACAGGTTCTGATGAACACGGACAGAAAATTCAGGATAAAGCTGCTGCTGTCGGCAAAACACCAAAACAGTATGTTGACGAAATCGTTGCAAACATCAAAGATTTGTGGAAACTGCTTGACGTTAAATATGACAGATATGTAAGAACAACAGATGACTATCACGAAGAATCTGTTAAAAAGATTTTTAAAGCTTTGTATGACAAAGGCGATATCTACAAAGGTTTTTACGAAGGTCACTACTGCAAACCTTGTGAAACTTTCTGGACACAGAGCCAGCTTGTAGACGGCAAATGTCCTGACTGCGGCAGAGAAGTTTATCTTGCAAAAGAAGATGCATACTTCTTCAAGCTTTCCAACTATGCAGACAGACTCCTTGCCCATTACGAAGCACACCCGGACTTTATCCAGCCTGAAACACGCAAAAACGAAATGATAAGCTTTATCAAACAGGGCCTGCAGGACCTTTGTGTTTCCCGCACAACTGTTAAATGGGGCATTCAGGTTGATTTTGACCCGGACCACACAATTTATGTTTGGGTTGACGCTTTGTCCAACTACATCACAGCTCTGGGCAAATACAACAGCGCATACAACGACTATGACAGATACTGGCCTGCAGATGTTCATATGGTTGGCAAAGAAATTCTGCGTTTCCACACAATCATCTGGCCTGCAATGCTTATGGCTCTTGACCTACCTCTGCCTACAAAAGTGTTCGGTCACGGCTGGCTGCTCCTTGAAGGCGGTAAAATGAGTAAGAGTGTTGGCAACGTTGTTGACCCTGTTGTTCTTTGTGAAAAATACGGTGTTGATGCTATCAGATATTTCCTGCTGCGTGAAATTCCATTTGGCAACGATGGTCTTTACACAAATGAAGCATTGATGAACCGCATAAATGCTGACCTTGCAAACGACCTTGGCAACCTTGTAAGCCGCAGTGTTGCTATGATTGAAAAATACTTTGGCGGCACACTTCCTGCTGAAAGAGAAGCTGCAGAAGTTGACAATGAACTGATTGAACTTTGCAAAAACCTTGAAGGCAAAGTAACCGACTGCATGGATAAGCTTCTTATCCCACAGGCTTTGCAGGAAATCTTTAAAGTTATTCAGAGAGCAAACAAATACATTGACGAAACAGCTCCATGGGTGCTTGCAAAAGACGAAGCAAACAAAGCACGCCTTGCAACAGTAATGTACAACCTTGTTGAAGCATTGCGTTTTGCAACAACACTGCTTCAGGCTTATCTTCCAAACACAACAGTAAAAATTGCTGCACAGCTTGGCTACAGCGAAGATGACCTTAAATTTGAAAACCTTGTATATGGCTACAAAACAGATGTAACTGTTAAAAAAGGTGATGTTATCTTCCCTCGTATTGACATTGCAAAAGAAATGAAGCTTCTTGAAGAACAGGAAAAGGCTAAAAAAGAAGCTGCTGCAAAAGCTGCAGAAAAATCTGCCCCTGCAAAAGAAGAAGAAAAAGAAGAACCAAAAGCAGAAATCGTATTTGACGATTTTGCAAAAATTGACCTTGTAGTTGGTGAAATCCGCCACTGTGAAAAACTTCCAAAATCCGACAAACTGCTTAAATCCACAATCTTTGACGGTGAAAGAGAAAGAACAATTCTTTCCGGCATTGCACAGTGGTATACACCTGAAGAAATGATTGGTAAAAAGGTTATCATTGTAGCAAACCTTGCACCAAGAAAAATGCGCGGTGTAATGAGCGAAGGTATGATTCTTGCAGCCGACCATGGCGACGGTGCAAAAGTTGTATTTATCGACAGCGATGTTGCACCTGGCAGCAGAATAGGTTAATTATCAAAACAATAAAAAGTCTCTGTAATTTTTGCAGAGACTTTTTTAAAAAGGTATATGTTATGAACAAAATATTTGACAGTCACAGCCACTATAACAGCAAGGCTTTTGACGAAGATTATGAACAGCTTTTACAACATTTAAAAGATAATGATGTCGGATATGTAATGAACTGTGGCAGCAGTGTTGAAGCAAGCAGAAAAGCTTTACAGCAAAGCGAAAACTGTGATTTTATGTGTTTCTGCAGCGGTATTCACCCTCTTGATGTAGAAGAAAACACCTGTGACGCTGATTATGAAGAAATTGAAAAGATGGCACTGCACCCAAAATGCAAAGCTATCGGCGAAATAGGTCTTGACTATCATTATGACGACGCTGTATGCCCTGAAAAGCAAAAAGAGGCTTTTATCCGTCAGCTTGACCTTGCAGTAAAGCTTGATTTACCTGTTATTATCCATATCCGTGAAGCAATGCAGGATTCCCTTGAAATTTTAAAACAGTATAAAGGAAGAATCCGCGGTGTTATCCATTGTTTTTCAGGCAGTGCCGAAAGCTGCAAAGAACTTGTAAAAATGGGGTTTTATATTGGTTTTACAGGTGTTGTTACCTTTAAAAATGCACGCAAATCACTTGAGGCTATGAAGGTTGTGCCTTTTGACAAACTGCTTATTGAAACTGACTGTCCTTACATGGCACCTGAACCGTTCCGTGGCAAAAGATGTGATTCCTCCATGCTGCATCAGGTTGCACAAAAAATTGCTGATGAACTGGGAAAAACCAAAGAAGAAGTTTTGTGCCAGACTTACGAAAACGCCGCAAAACTTTTTGATATATAATAATTGGAGGTGTATTGCATGGAAAAACTTGAACAGATGTCCGACTTTTTCACTGCCCGTGTAGTCGGATATGATGAACATATGATAAATGATGTTGAAGGCTGTAAGGAATGCTACAAAAAAATGGCAACCCTTGTTCCCTTGCAGACAAAAAATCTGCTTGATTTGGGTTGCGGCACCGGCCTTGAACTTGATGAGATTTTTAAAATTCTGCCGCATATAGCTGTAACAGGCATTGATATGACGCAGGCAATGCTTGATGAACTTAAACGTAAGCACCCTGATAAAGCATTAAATCTTATCTGTGATGACTATTTTAAGGTTGATTTTGGTATCAGCCACTATGACTGTGCAGTTTCTTTTCAGACAATGCATCATTTTGACCATAAAAGCAAAGTTAGCCTTTACAGCAAAATCTGCAATGCACTGACAGACAAAGGCTGCTATATTGAATGTGATTATATGATTACAGAACAAGCTGAGGAAAATTTTTACTACTCTGAACTTGCCCGTATGAAAAAAGAACAAGGCTTAAAAGAGGACGAGTTTTATCACTATGATACCCCCTGCACTATTGACAATCAGATTATGCTGCTGAAAAAAGCAGGTTTTAAAACTGTGGAACAGGTTTTACGCATTGAAAATACCACAATACTTGTGGCGAAAAAATAATATAACAACAGGCCGACATTTTAAAATTTAAAATGTCGGCCTGTTTATTTGTTGTTATTTGTTGTCAACATATTCTTTTTGAATCTGACTGTCAAAAATATATTTTACAACATTTGCACAGCAGCGTTTTAAACTCTGTTCTGAAATTGTTTTTTCATTGATTGCCTTAATGATATCTTTCTTTTCTGTTTTACCGCCAGGCATAATAAGGTCATTACCTGCTGTCATACACAGTGCATTTTCGGCACAGTCCTTACTGGTGGAAAACCAGTCGGTCATAACAACTCCGTCAAAACCCCATTCATTACGCAGCACCTTTGTGCAAAGGTCGTAGCTGTTAGGGGTATACACGCCATTCAGCCTGTTATATGATGTCATTACCGCTTTTGCGTTGCCCTTTGTAACCGCTTTTTCAAAACCTCGCAGATAGATTTCTCTCAAAGCTCTTTCGCTTACATTGCTGGAAACGCGTTTACGGTTATCCTCCTGATTGTTTGCAGCAAAATGCTTTATGGTTACATAAAAACCGTCCTCCTGCTGGACGCCTTTGCACATTGCTGCAGCCATTTCTCCTGTGAGGAACGGATCTTCAGAGTAATATTCAAAGTTTCTGCCACAAAGCGGATTGCGGTGAATATTGAGCGCAGGTGCAAGCCAATACACACAACCATATTTTTTCATTTCACGGTAAATGGCACCACCTACCTCATAAACCATATTGGTGTTAAAGCTCTGTGCCAGTGCTGCAGAAACAGGAAAAGCCGTTGTGTACTGATACAGTACCTTTGACTTACTTTCATCTGCAAGGATAAATTTCTGAATAAATTTCGGAATAATTCTGAAAGCAGAAAGTGGCAGGTCAATCATTTTTGTGTTGCCTTTTGCTGTGAGTGCCGATTTCTGTGCAATTCTGAGACCTGCAGGTCCGTCACACAGCGTTACATTGGCAAGTCCTTTGTCCCAGAATTTTGATGTGGTATTGCCCACTGAACCGGGCATATCAAAGCGTTTTTCCCCACCAAACATACCAATGCCTACAACAATTTCCACCATGTCTTCCACCGAAAGCTGTGACATAAATTCTGTTACACGTTTGTCATCACAAATTGCCGGTGTTTTGTAGCTGAAAGTTTTTGTACAGATACCATCTGCATCAAGCTGCAGTTTTGTTATATTTTCAGATTTTTCGCTACGGTTTCTCTCTGCTGACAGGATATCAAATTTCTGATGTACAGGACAAATATTCTGATGCTGTGAAACACCAACAGTTTTGTCCAGTTCTATAACTGCTGCAACAGCTGTATTGCGGGAACTGTTGCCTGTTCTCAGCGTGTATTCCCCTTTTTCAAGAATAAACTGTGCTGTTTCTTCGTCATAGCTTGCAAATTCAGTGATATCAAAAACCAGTTTAATCTGTTCAGTTTCTCCAGGTGCAAGTAAATTTGTTTTTGCAAATGCAGCAAGGGACTGATATTCTTTGTTGAGTTTGCCATTCGGTGCTGAAATATAAAGCTGTACAACTTCTTTGCCGCTGAATGTATCGCCAACATTTTTTACATTTACATACGCTGTAACTTTTGTGCCGTCAAGAGAAACGTTTTGGGTGATTATTGCAAACTCTGTATAACTTTTGCCATATCCAAAGCAATATGCAGGCTGAACATTAAAGCTGTCAAAATATCGGTAGCCTACATATATATCTTCCTTGTAATATTCATCTTCAAGATTGCCGTTGAGATAGCTGAATTCATTGTAAAAAGGAATATCAGAATAGGTTTTTGCCCAGGTATCTGCAAGTTTACCGCTTGGATTAACTTTGCCGCTAAGGATATCCGCAACTGCATTGCCTCCTGCTGTACCAAGCTGACAGATAAACACAATTGCATTGATACCTTTTATTTCCTGTGCAAATTTCATATCAATCTGACTGCCCGCATTTATAAGCAGAATAAAATTGTCATAACTTTCGGCACAGAGCTTGATATCAGCATATTCTTCATCGGTAAGATACAGATCACCTTTTTGAGCACGACGGTCAACACCTTCTCCTGCCTGGCGTGCAACAACATAAATACAGGTATCTGTGTTGCTTTCCTTTATATCTTTGTCCGACACTTTGCGTGCTGCACACCCGCCGAAATCTGCCAGCAAATCCATAGCTTTTGAAGGATTTTTCAAAAACTTCTTAACTTTCCCGTCATTGAATTCTTTTTCTTTTACAGTGTAAAGCTCATCATAATCATTTATCCATCCGTGAGTTGTTACTGTAAAACCTGCATTTTCCATTCCTTCAAGAATGTTTACGCTGTGGCGCTCATTTACCTCGCCGGAGCCTGTCCCACCTTTTATGGTGCGTTTTGCACCGTTGCCGAACAGAGCTACCGTCTTGTTTTTAAGCGGCAATGCACCGTCATTTTCCAGCAGGACAATGCTTTCGCACGCCGCACGGTATGCAACATCAAAGTTTTGTTTTTCAAGTTCAGAAATTTCGCCATTGAGTGATGCCTTGGTATAATATTTCATAGCAGCCTCCGTTGGTTGTAGTTATACATATAGAATATCATTTTTTGTATATAAACACAATTGTTAAACAGAGATATTGACAAATCGGTCTACAGTATGTAGAATAAAATCAGAATGTAGGTCTACAGGTTGTAGAACAGGAGTGGTTTTATGAGTGAATACAAACTTGGTGTTATTGAAAGCAGATTTGCTGAAATAATATGGAACAACGAGCCTTTGACTTCCAGTGAGCTTGCAAAGCTTGCTTTGTCAGAGCTGGACTGGAAAAAATCCACCACTTATACAGTGCTTAAAAGGCTGTGTGACCGTGGTATTTTTATAAATGAAAACGGCACCGTCCGTTCTTTGATAAGCAAAAAAGATTTTTATGCACTGCAGAGTGAAAAATTTGTTGACGAAACCTTCAGCGGCTCCCTGCCTGCTTTTGTTGCAGCTTTCAGCAGCCGAAAAAAACTGTCAGATGATGAAATTGAACAGCTGCAGCATATGATTGACAATATGAGGAGGTAGTTTTATGAATATGTTTTACAAACTGTTTCCTGCTGTTTTAAATATGAGTATTACTGCAAGTGTGGCAACAGTTGTAATTGTTTTATTGCGTAAAATTTTTAAAGATATGCCTAAAATTATATTTTATGCAATGTGGATGATTGTACTGTTCCGTTTGCTGTGCCCTATTTCGATACCGTCGGATTTTTCGGTTTTAAATGCTTTGGATATGCCGTCATTAAGTACCGGCAATGCAGCAAACAGAATGGAATATGTGCCTGTTGATATTGTACATACAGAATATCCCGAAGTTGATTTACCCGTTCCTTTAGTCAGTGATATTGTAAACTACATTTTGCCTCAGGGTGAAGAACAGCTGCGCGCAGACCCTTTAGAAGCACCTGTTGCTTTTGCCACCGATATATGGCTGATTGGTATTGCCTCAATGTTTATATATGGGGATTACAGTTTCTTTAAACTCAGGAAAAAGCTGAAGGAAGCTGTAAAACTATCTGACAATATCTATCTGTGTGACCATATAGCGTCACCTTTTGTTATTGGAATAATAAAACCTAAAATATATCTGCCATCCTCAATAGACGAAAGAGAACAGAAATATATTATATTGCACGAACAGTGTCATATAAAACGTTTTGATCACATTGTAAAGCTTATCGCCTTTGCAGCTTTAAGCATACATTGGTTCAATCCTTTTGTGTGGCTTTCCTTCACCCTTTTGTGCAAGGATATGGAAATGAGCTGTGATGAAGCTGTTGTTGCAGAACTTGGACTTGAAATACGCAGTGATTATTCCCGTTCCCTTTTGAATTTATCCACCGGTAAACATATTTTTGCAGGTGCTCCTCTTGCTTTTGGTGAAGGTGACACAGGCAGCAGAATAAAAAATCTTTATAACTACAGAAAACCCAAAGCTGCACTTTTCGTTGCAGTGGCTGCAGTTTGTGCTATACTTGGCATTGCGCTTTTACTGAACCCTGATAATTCGGGCGGTCAGATATATTATAACGGAACAGTATATGTCCAAAGCGGAAAAGCACAGAGCGGCGGCATTGTAGGCAGTAAAAATATTGGTGAAATTTCATCTGTTATAGCTGACAATGCCGATTTCAGTGAAAACTTTTCAGCAAAAAATATTGATGAAATAAACCGCGGTATGCCTGTGCTTCAGTTTGAAGATGACCCGTATACCCTATGGCTTACCACAGGCAAAGGCTGGATACCTTTTACTGCAAAAGGTATGAGTTATAAGACAAGTGACAGCTGGGTAAAGGTAAGTTCCGTTGAAGGAAAAGCTGATGTTGTATTTGAAGTGGATGAAAATGTAAATGAAATAGCTTTTTATGAAGATGTGTATGAATATGGCCAACTTATTTCCTCTTCGCTTGTATCATACGCCAACACTAACGATGATGCACCTTTTGAAAGAAAAAATCATAGTCAGTTTTCTATAGGATATACCTTTGACTCTGACAAGTTAACTGTTTATGAATTATATGTTGATACAGGCGTTATGGTAACAATGTATGCCACCTTGCCGAAAGATAACTACAAAGGGTATTCATATGGCGAAGTATCAACCGACGGCAAAAAACCGCTGCTCGCAAATGACAGTGTGGATGTAGCATATGCCATACTTTCTTCCTATGATGATGCAAGGATATACAGCGATTATACAAATAAAAACAATGACACTGTTGTGGTGTACCGACTTGTTACACGTTCAGTGCCTACAAGATGATAATGTAAAATAAAACAGTCATTCTGAGCTGCAGCAAAGAATCGTTTTATCTCCATTATGTAAATGGAGGTGCCGCTTTTGGCGGCAGAGGGATTGTTTATCCCGAGAGATTCTTTGTCGTTACACTCCTCAGAATGACTTTTGTTTTGTTATTTATTAAGTTCTTTTACCTTTTGTGCGGAATAAAGCACTGCTGCACGGGAAGCATCAAAGGTTGTGCCACCCTGCATAAATGTTGTGTATGGTGCACGCACTGGTGCATCACAGCTGAGTTCAAT
Source organism: Oscillospiraceae bacterium (assembly GCA_015067215.1). Lineage (GTDB taxonomy): Bacteria > Bacillota > Clostridia > Oscillospirales > Ruminococcaceae > RGIG3102. The sequence continues at coordinate 56,031 of SVMW01000009.1, forward strand.
GGATGAGCCCATTGTGAAAGAACCTGAAGCCATAATAATATCACTGTCATAACCTGGCATCGGGCTTGGTTCCGGTGTAGCAAAGCTGTCAATCGGACTCATATGCTGAATAGCCTGACAGATTGCAATTAAGTTTTCAGCATTTTCAGCATGTATTGAAGTGATAATATCATTTCTGTCTTCAGTATAGTGCGGATCTGTTACAAAGCCAAGCTTTTCATAAAGGCAGGATGCATAAATGCTTGTTTTTATTGCATTTGCTGTAACCATTGGAGCAAAGTACAAACCAAGATACAAGTTTCGCAGTGCATCCATTGTGCAGCCGATTTCACGGCCTGTGCCAGGTGCTGTAAGGCGATGACCGCATTTTTCAACAAGGTCTGCTCTGCCCGCTATGTATCCGCCTGTTGGTGCAATGCCGCCGCCTGGATTTTTGATAAGAGAACCGATGATAAGGTCTGCACCGTATGCACAAGGTTCTTCTGTGTGTGTAAATTCACCGTAACAGTTGTCAACTGTGATTATGATATCTGGGTTGCCCGCTTTTGCAGCATCACTGATTGCTTTAATCTGTTCAAGGCTCAAAGCCTTGCGTGTTGAATAACCTCGGCTGCGCTGAATATGGCATACATTGGAGGTTTTTGCCATTTCTCTGATACCTTCAAGGTCTGGTTCGCTGTTTTCCAGCAAATCTACCTGCTGATATTTAATGCCGTAGTCTTTAAGTGAACCATAGTTTTCATCACTGCCGTCAATACCGATAACGCCAAGCAGTGTGTCATAAGGTTTGCCTGTTGCACACATAAGTGTATCACCTGCTCTCAGCACACCAAAAAGTGCAACTGTAAGTGTATGTGTGCCGGACATAAAGTTGTGACGGCAGATTGCATCTTCTGCACCTACAATGTCAGCAAACAGACGGTCAAGACCATCACGGCCTCTGTCGTCATAGCCATAACCTGTTGTACCTACAAGATGCTGTGCAGAGATGTAGTTTTCTTTAAAAGCTTTAAGTACTTTAAGCTGATTGTAGCACTGAACTTCTTCAATCTTTTTAAAATACGGAGCACACAGCTCCATTACTTCCCTGTCAACTTCAAGAAGCTCCTTGCTTATATCAAAAAATTGTTCTATCATTTTATATTCCTTTTATTATTCCTTATATAATTTAACCGTTCCCACAGCTTTAAAACCTAATTTTTCATAAAACGGCTTTAAAGCATCTTCGCATTTAAGTATAACTTTTTTATCCGCATTTTCAGCAATTATATGTCCGATAACCTTTGCAGCAAGTCCCTGATTTCTGTATTCAGCGGCTGTGGACACAAATGTTATATATACTGTGTCAGCACCATATTCTGTAGAAATTGCACCTGATGCAATTTTACCATTCCTTTTCAGATAACAGATATCGGATATTCCTTTATTTATCTTTCGTGTAAAGTTGGAATAAACAATATCAAAGCTTAAATTATGGAAATTACTGCAGCAGAATTTTACAAATGAATAGTTGTCATCATTTACAATCATATCCTGCTGTTTTTCAGGTATATCTCCGGCATATTCCATTATGTGCAAAACCTTGTCGATGTTCATAGGAAGACGCGGAATCTGACTTTCAATGGATTTTACACCACAGAAATTGCAGAACATCAGAATTTCTTCCAGCTCATCAGCTGATGGGTTTCCGCAAAGAGTAAGATTTGTGCCTGAAAGCATAAATGCTGTATTGTCACCTACATAAAAGCTGTTTGTTTCTTTAAGCTGATGACTGATATAGTCCGCCAATATCTTTTTGCCTAGAAAATCAGAATTATTGATTATTTTTTCAAATTTTTCGGTATTTTCTGTTGCATTTGTAATCATAATTTGTTTACCAGTTCTTTATAATGTCTGCCGCGGACTTCAAAGTTAGGATAAAGATCAAAGCTGGCAGATGCAGGAGAAAGGCTTACAACATCCCCTTCTGTTGTATTTTCGTACATAAGCTGCACTGCCTGTTCCATGCTTTCAGCGTGGAGAATTATAATATCACTGGAATCAAAATCTGCATGTTCACGTACAACTTTTTCTATTTTTGGTCCGGTCTGACCCATTACAACCAGAAGTTTAACATGATCAAGAATTGGTTTTGCCAACGGTTCGTAAGGGATGTTTTTATCGTAACCACCTGCAATGATGCAGATTTTCTGCGGGAAAGCTTTAAGCCCTGCAATTGTTCTTGTAGGGCTGGATGCAATGGAGTCGTTAAACCACTGAACACCGTTAAGTGTACGGACAGGTTCAATGCGGTGTTCGACACCTTTGAATTCCCTTGCAACCTTTGCCATTATTTCGTATGACACATCTCCTTCAACTGCACAGAATGCAGCAAGCAGGTTTTCAAGATTATGCAGACCGCGCAAAGCAACTTCACTCTGGTGAACAATCTGTCTGCCATCAAGTGTAAGATATCCTTCGTCATCGATAAACCCACCGTTGTCAATTTTGTTAAGGCGTGTAAAGAATCTTACTTTGCCTTTTACATCACTTTCCATACCTTTGGAAACTTCATTTTCAAAACCAAGTACAGATTTTGAACTTTCACTCTGATACAGAAGAATGTTGCGTTTTGCATCGATGTATTCCTGCATATCTTTATGATGGTCAAGATGGTTTGGTGTTACGTTGGTAACAACTGCAACATCAGGAGACTGTTTCATGCTGATAAGCTGAAAACTTGAAAGTTCAACAACTGCAACATCGTTTTCTTCCACTTCTTCTGCAATTGGTAAAAGTGCACGGCCTATATTACCCCCAAGGTATACTTTTCTGCCGCTTTCTTCCAGCATTTTTGCAATAAGACTCGTTGTAGTTGTTTTTCCGTCAGAACCTGTTACAGCGTACATTTTGCATGGACAAAGCCTGAAGAAAAGTTCCATTTCGCTGGAAACTTCGGTACCGTTGTTAAGTTCATCCTGAAGCTCTTTTGTAAAAAATTCAAAACCCGGAGTTCTCATAATAAGGTCCTGATTTTTAAGCCCTTCAAGATAGTTTTCTCCAAGAGAAAGATTTATGTTAAGAGTTTTTAATGTTTCAGCATATTCACCGAAACCACTGAGTTCTTTTTTATCGCAAAGAGTAACAACTGCGCCTTTCTGTGCAAAAATTTCGATAAGCTGTTTGTGGCTTACACCTGCACCGATAAAAGCTACTTTTTTACCTTTTAACTGTTCGTAAAATTTCTGTGCTTTAATATTCATACAGTCACCTCTGAAAAATATATTCATACTTAATTAGTATAGCTTTTATAGGAAAATATATCAACCTTTTTTAAAAATTATTTGTTAAAAATGCCGTCAAACAACCTAAAAAACTTTAGTATTTTTCAAAAATTTATACACTTTTACAAAGTTGCAATTTCTTTTTGATACTTGTCAGAAAAAATGTTATTATTAAATACACAAATAAGCTTTTCTCTGTGCAAAGGAGTTTAATATGTTCGATTTTAACTCTCAATTCGGATCAAAACTTTTCAATGATACTGTTATGAAACAGCGTTTAAGGCCCGAAATATATGATGCTGTTTGCAAAATAAGAGATGAGGGTATGGTATGGGATCCTGTCGTTGCTGACGAAGTTGCTGAAGCAATGAAAAACTGGGCAATGGAACTTGGTGCAACACATTATGTGCACTGGTTTTCCCCTCTTACAGGAACCAACAGCGGTCGCCACGACAGTTTTCTGGACGGAAGCGACAAAAATGGAAAGCCTATAATCAAATTTTCAGGCAAACTCCTTTCCAAAGGTGAAAGTGATGCCTCAAGTTTTCCGTCAGGCGGTCTGCGTTCAACTTTTGAAGCAAGGGGCTATACAGTATGGGATGTGACAAGCCCTTGTTATGTTCAGGGAACAACATTATATATTCCAACTGCTTTTGCGGCATTTACAGGCGAAGCCCTTGACCAGAAAACACCGCTTTTACGTTCCACACAGGCTGTAAACAAACAAGTTACCAAAGTCATGAATCTCCTTGGTTTTGATGATATCAAATCTGTCAAACCAACTGTAGGTGCAGAACAGGAATATTTCCTTGTTGATAAAGAATACTACTCCAAACGACTTGATATTAAAATTACAGGCCGTACAATTTTTGGTGCCAAACCACCTAAAGGTCAGGAAATGTGCAACCATTATTATGGCAGTACCAAAGACCGTGTGCGTGACTATATGCGTGATGTTGACCGTCAGCTATGGGAACTTGGTGTTCCAAGCAAAACCGAACACAACGAAGCTGCCCCCGGGCAGTTTGAAATGGCCTGCGTTTATACAGATGCAAACATTGCCTGTGACCACAACCAGATTGTGATGAATATTCTGCGCAAAACAAGTGTTAAACACAATCTTGCCTGTCTTTTGCACGAAAAACCTTTTGTAGGCATCAACGGCAGCGGTAAGCACAACAACTATTCCCTTGCCACAAACACCGGTGAAAATCTTTTGAGTCCCGGTGCTAACCCTGAAGAAAATATAAAATTTCTTATAACTCTTGCCGCCTTTATCAAAGGTGTTGACGAGCATGCTGATTTGCTAAGACTTTCGGCTGCTGTAAGCGGCAATGATTACCGTCTTGGTGCTCACGAAGCCCCGCCTGCAATCATCTCTATCTATCTTGGTGATTATCTGCAGAGTGTTCTTGAAAAAATATCCCTTGGGCAGAACGCTCATATTGAAGAACATCACAAACAGATGAACCTTGGCGCAAAGGTGCTGTCCAGCTTTGAGCTTGACGAAAATGACCGAAACAGAACCAGTCCGTTTGCATTTACAGGTTCCAAATTTGAATTCCGTATGGTTGGCTCTTCCCAGCCAATCGGTTTTGTAAACACAGTTATCAATGCAATGGTTGCAGTAAGTATGAAAGAATTTGCTGCACAGCTTGCCACTGCCGATGATAAAATTGCAAAAGCATACGAAATTGTAGGAGATGTTTATAAAAAACACAGCAGGGTTATATTTAATGGTAACGGATATTCTGATGAATGGGTAAAAGAAGCCGAAAAACGCGGATTGCCAAATATCAGAAGCACCGTTGATGCTATTCCTGTGATGATTAAACCTGAAAATATAGAGTTCTTTGCAAAAGCGCATACATACAGCGAGGCTGAATGCTATTCAAGATATGAAATTCTGCTTGAAAACTATGTAAAAACCATTACTGTTGAACTCAACACTGCTCTTGAAATGGTAAACAGACTTTATCTGCCTGCAGGTGCAAAATATCTTGGAAAACTCGCCAAAGGCAACTACTATGCAATGCAGACAGGGTTTGTAAGTCAGGCTGCAACAAGACACCAGCAGGAAATTGCAAAACTTGTAGACAGCATAGCTGACTGCACCAAAAAGCTTACTGCTTCTTTTGACGCGGCTTTGAACAAAGCTGATATAATGGACCAGGCAAAAGCTTTATATACTGCTTTGCGCGATGACCTTGCAGGTTTGAGAAAACAGGTTGACACCCTTGAAACATATATGCCAAAAGATGAATGGCCGACACCAAGCTACACTGATTTGCTGTTCTATCTGTAATATATTTATTCAAAACAATTCCCCGTCGGAAACTGAAAATCCGACGGGGATATTTTTATTATAATAATTATTCAGCTATAAAATACAGCAAAAAGCATATTGCAAGCAAATCGGCACAGCCACCGGGGCTGATATTAAGGGAAATAAATTCCCTGTTCAGATTATCCATTTGTTCTGTGATATTTTCAGCCTTGCTTTCAATAATCATCTGTGCTTTTTTCTGCACCGTTTTTAATGTTTCGATATCAGAACGTTTGATGATATTTGTATCTTCCACCGATGCCATAAGCCTGCAAAGTGTTTTTGCCCCTGCAGTATTTATATCATCACCCTGTCCGATACATTTCTTTAAATATTCAAAGGCAGGTTTTACATCGGGATAGCCTGCTGCAGCCTGGCCGCGTATACCCTTGATTTTATGCTGTGCAAAAACCTGTTTACCAAAGGATTTGTGCTGTTCCATATTGTCAAAATCAGACAGGGACAGCTGTGCCATCTGTGCACAGATATCCAGCACCGAATCAGCATCTGTCTCTTTGCCATTTTCTGACAGATAAGCTGTTGCAGCAACGATAATCCCAAGAGAAAATATTGCACCTTTATGGGTATTTATACCCAAAGTATGGCTGAACATTTTGCGTTCAGCTTCTATACCGATAAAACGCAGATTTTCAAACAGCTGCTGCGGAGTTTTTTCGCTCAGTTCAATCGCTTTAAGCACACATTTTCTGAAATAATCATATAACGCAGTTGAACTGTCAATAAAGGTGAAAAAGTTCATATCTTTATGGGAACCATTATCCGCTCTGTCCACAAGACCCGGTTTTGGAGTAACTGCAACCTCATAAAGCAACGCTTTTACCGCCTGCTGTGCAATATGGTCGGCATACTGATTATTGAAATAGTCACATATTGTTTTAACTGCAAACAGCTGGAGTTCATCTACGGTATGTTTGCGGGAACGTGCACAGCCACTGCCTGTGCTGCCGCAAATCATACAGTTTCTGCCGTCCATACCAATATCTGCACGGGATACCTTTTCTCCGTCAGGCTTGATAACATCAATATCAAACAGTCTGCCAAGTTCAAAGTTGTCCTCAATCTGAACAGTGAGACGCTTTATATCTATTGGATTTTGCTGTAAAGCTATATACCATTCCACACCTGTTGTTTCGATATACTGCTCTGTTTTTATAACATCAATCTTGTTTATTTTAAACAAATGAAGCAGTTTTGCACCGCCTTCAGCATAAGCTCGTACTATAATATCAGATATTTTGTACGGGCCTGCAATATTCATTGTGAAACACACAAGACAGCTGCAGTTTTTAAGCATTTGTTCCTGTCTCTGTACCCTTGTCTCCCTTGCTGCAAGCATCATTGGCAGGTCTACATAGTTTTCCTGATTTTTCAGTTTGTTTATTTCTACACTACTTTTTATAGCGGTAACCTTCTTTTTCTAAATATTCATAAGTTGTTGGAGGCACAAGATTTTTTGTTCCTTCAATATCACCTTTGTGGAGATAGTCACGGACAACGGAAGCACTGATTGCTCTGCCGTCACATTCTTTACGCTGAATTTCCACAACTTCAATGCCATAGGAAGACAGAACCTGTTTCATCTGCTGGTTATAGGCATTTGTAACCTGACAGGTTGGTTCAGTCCCTACAAAACGTTTGCTGATATTCATCTTTTTTGCAAAATGTTCACAGAAAATTTTAAGGTCAAGTATGCAGTTTGCATCCTCTGCCTTGGAAATATCCTTAATGAAATATGTCGGGAACACTGCAGAAGAAATAAGATAGTCACTTGTCTGGTGAACAATTACATTTGGAATATCTGCAACACCTTTTTTTACAAGGTCGTAACGCACTGCTGCAGGAAATTCACTTTTGTCTTCACTGAGTACAAACAGGTGCAGTGTATCGCACTGTGATGCTGCAGTTTCCACAAGGAAGCGATGACCGTTTGTGAATGGGTTGCAGTTCATAACAATTGCACCTACATTTTCACCGTTGCCTTTTTCAAGGCTGTCAATATATCTGCCAATACCGTCACGGTCATTTTCCATAAGAAGAATATCTTCTGTCTGAGTAATAGGATAAAACCCCATATCATTGAACATCTGATAATTTTTAGGCTTTGTAAACAGGAAAAGATGTTTTCTCCCCTTTTCATTTGCTCTGTTAATCATAAGAGTTACAACTCTCGGTGAGAGACCATAACCCTGATATTTATCTGAAACTGCAATACATTTCAAAACATTTGCATGGAGAGAACATGTTGCAGCTATGTTGCCGTCAGCATCTACAAGATTTACAGTTTCTTCTATCTGTTCATCATAACGAAGATCCTGTTTTGCAAGGAATTCTTCAAGTTTTTTGCGTTTGCGAGGGTTCAGCGGTGAACCGAATTCCTCAAAAAAGTTGGTATATTCCATATATTCCTCCATCAAAGTGTAATCTCTGTACCAAATACAACCACTGCATCACCTTTAATCTGCACAAGCTTTGGTATATTGCCGTCTTTTGAAACAATTACTTCAATTATACCTGCCCTGCCGATCGCCTCACCCTGAGCTGCTTTGAATACAAATTGATTATCGTTTTCATTCTGTTCAATATTATATTTCACAAGATACGCACCCAACGGGCCGTTTGCGTTGCCGGTAACAGGGTCTTCGTTAAGCCCTGCAGCAGGAGCAAACATTCTGCCATGCACAAGAATATCTTCGCCATGGTTCAGCGTAAACACATAGTAACCGTTGCAGTTGATTTTTTTGCTTATATTTGTAAGCATTGCCATATCAGGGCTGAGGCTGTGCAGCTGCTGGTTTGAACGGATGCACACCATAACTTTTGAATGTCCTGTGGAAGCAATGCACACCGGGCATTTTTCTTCAAGGTCCTGAGTACTTATGCCAAGTGCGTTTGTAATTTCGTTTATATATTCATCAGCCAATGGCTCAGATATTGATATTGTACCCTGAGTCATTATCATACTGTTGTCATCGCCGTTATTGATTATATCAACAGGCAGTATGCCTGCTTTTGTTTTCTGTACAATTCTGCCGCTTTTTATGCCTTTTTCCATTGCATAAACATAGTGTGCGGCAATTGTAGCATGACCGCAAATCGGCACTTCCATTTTAGGTGTAAAAAAACGCACTTCGATGTCATAATCAGGGCTGTCAGATGACAGTATGAACGCAGTTTCGGAATTGTTCATTTCCCTTGCAATCTGCTGCATCTGTTTTTCTGTAAGACCGTCTGCATTTGTAACTACACCCGCAGGATTACCAGTGAGTTTTTCTTTTGTAAAAGAATCTACCTGATAAATTCTGTACTTTTTCATAACAACGCTGCTTTCTATATAATTTTATTAAAAAGTGCTCAAATAAACCATTTGGCTTTATGATAATGCTACCATAAAGCCAAATGTATTACAATATTTATTCAGTCAAAAATTATTCTGTGATAACTTTTTTGATTGTGTCGATAACT
>SVMW01000045.1 GCA_015067215.1 Oscillospiraceae bacterium
TGGTTTATAAGTTGTATTATAAATTCATAATATTATAATTATATAATATAACAAAAACTTATATCTGTCTAATACATATACTTCATTACAACTATGAAATAAAGTTATATTTTGTAATAATTATATACTAAATCAGAAACGGAGACAACCTGATGTTACTTAAAGAGCTGCGTTATGTGCTGGCAATACACACCTACGGTACAATGGCAAAAGCAAGCCAGCATTTATATATCTCGCAACCCGCACTGAGCAAATACATACAAAACCTTGAAGATACAATTGGTGTTGAACTTTTTCACCGCAACAACGGCAGACTCACCCTTACATTTGCCGGTGAACACTATGTTTCGGCTGCACAGAGAATGCTGGAAATTTTTGAACATCTTGAAAGTGAACTCACAGATGTTCAGAACGCTGAAAAAGGCAGAATCCGTCTTGGAATTTCCACCTTCCGCGGTCCATATCTGCTGCCTAAAGTAATTTCCAAATTTCACAAGCAGTATCCTGAAATTGACCTCAATGTTACCGAAGAAAGCGCAGAAAATCTTGAACAGATGCTGTCCCACGGTGAACTTGATATTGCAATACTGAACATTCCGCTTTCCAACTCCAACCTTGAGTATATTCCTATTCTTGAAGAGGAAATTCTGCTTGCCATCCCGCCTGATCATTCTGCAAATTCATTTGCAGTTGAAAAGGACGGATACAGATATCCCTGGATTGACCTGAAACATTTTGAAACAGATTCTTTTATTCTGCTCAAGCCTCAGTTCAAGACAAGGCAGATAACCAATGCAATTCTCAACACCATAAACTTTTCACCGAAAAGTGTTATCGAAACAGGCAATATCAATACTGCATACCGCCTTGCTGCAAACGGATACGGTGCAACATTTATTCCTGAAACATATGTGCACAACTCCTCCTCCAGTGTAAAGGCAAAGGTGTATTCCTTTGGCGAAAGCAAAACCAAAATCACACTTGCTGCAGTATACAAAAAAGATGCTTATATGAGCAAAGCGTGTCAGATTTTTCTTGATATGATTGAAGAGTTTTACAACATCGGCGGCGAAAAAGTTTTCCCCGAAAACGTATAAAATATAATATAATAACAAAAAACAGACATTCCCTGTTGATATACACCCCAAAAGTTAAACACTTTTGGGGTTGTTTCATTTCAGGATGTCTGTATTATTTTGTATAATCAGATAAAGAAAAAGTATGCCACAGCTGTCATAACCACAAGGAAAAACGCATTGAGTGCTGTAAACAATTTAATGTAGCTGCCTGTTTTTTCGGGATACAACAGACGGAATTCGCTGAGTGTGATAAGGCTTGCAAGAGATGCTATAGGTGTGCCCGCACCACCAATGTTTACGCCAAGCAGCAGTTCACGGTAGTTGTCTGTAAAGTGTGAAAGCAGAATTGCAGACGGAACATTGCTGATAAACTGACAGCTTGCTGCGGTAACAAGCAATGTGCTTTTTTCAAGTAAAGATGCTGCAAAACTGTTGACTGCAGGTATCTGTGACAGATTGCCCGAAAAAATGAAGAACATAACAAATGTGCCCAAAAGCGGATAGTCAACCATATATAGCGCTTCTCTCTCCGCAAACCAAAGCACAAGCGGGATAACCACAAGACCTGCCTGCCATGGAACAATGCGGAACACAATAAGAATTGAAACTGCAAAAAGTGTAAGGTAAAGAACTGTCTTTTTTACATCCAGTTTTACACCAAGTTCGGTATCAACAGAAAGTGATGTTTTGGGAAAGAACAGACAGCACAATGTGAGAAGCACAACAGCCAGAATAAAAGGAGGCAGCATAATTGCCATAAATTCCATTGTAGGAATACTGAAATAGCTGTAGAGGTAAAGATTCTGCGGATTGCCGAACGGAGTAAGCATACCTCCAAGGTTTGCAGAAATGTTCTGCAATATAAACAGCAAAGCTGCGTATTTTTCGTTGTTGGTTACCGACAATGCAAAATAACCAAGCGGCAAAAATGTAATAAGTGCCATGTCATTGGCAATTATCATTGAACCGATAAATGTAATATACACAAGTGCCAGGGCCAGCATACGCAGACTGCCTGTCATCTGTACAATTCTTCGTGCCAGAATTGCAAAAAAACGTATCTGTCTCAATGCACAGACCACCGCAAGTGTAATAAAGAGACACGCAAGTGTTCGGAAGTCAAAATATGATATATATTCCGCTGACGGCGGAACAAAAAAACAGGTTATAAGTGCTGCAACAGCCGCTACTGTAAGTACAACATTCTTTTTTACAAAGCGTAAAACCTTTTGCATAATATATTTCCTCAGAATAAAATAGCCAAAACTTACGGGCGGCACTACGGCCGCCCGAAATAATTATAAATATTTCTGTTTTAAAGTCAATAACTATATTGAATTTATTTTAAAATATCAAGAATTTCTTTGATTTCATATACAGTGTGGTCGCACTTATCATCACTTCTGTTACCTCGAAGATCAATAAAAACAGTTTTGAATCCACAGGCTTTGCTGCCGTGGATATCATCCTTGAGGTTGTCACCAATCATATATCTTTCAGTTGGGTTTCCTGCCAGTTCAAGTGCATATTCGTATATTTCTTTTCTTGGTTTATCAAAACCTATTTTGCCGCTGATAACCTGTGCTTCAAAATACTGTGAAAGGTCAAGCTGGTCCATAAGCACATCCAGTTCAGGATAGTTGTTGGAAACGAGATAATGCTTGTATCCTCTGTCTCTCAAAGTTTCAAGAACCATTTTTGTATCATCATAAAGCGGATTGTTTTCCGGTGCTATGAGATATGGGCGCACTTTAAGATAGATGCTTTCTGCTTCTTCCTTTGTAAGTCCGCAGCGCATAAACATCTTCAAAAGTTCTTCATTGCAGCTTTTCCACCAGCCGTCTTCAATCTGCAGCAGTTCACGGCTGTCGCGGTCCGCATAAGTATACCACGGCAGACACTGGCCATCCAGTTCGTCGCATATCTTTTCCATTGTTATATTGTACTGTGGGAAATTTTCGTGTACAAGCTGATATGCACAGTCCGTCCACTGATGAAGATGCAGTGTAAGCGTGCCATGAAAATCCCAGAAAAGTGTTGGTTTTTCATTCAAAATTTTTTCAAGCTGCTGTTTATCTGTCATTCTGTTAAGTACCTCCAGAAAGGATTTTTTTGAAAGTTTGGTTGGTATATTTAATTTTCTGCACACTTTTATACGGTTGTCTGCAGCATTGTCTGTACCGGACAACCCCAGTTCGTACAGGTCAAGATATGTCATATCAGATTTTTTTACATCGGAAACTCCGGCATCGGTTACACCTGCATCGTTAAGGCATTTAAGCAGAATCTGTTTGTCTATGCCTTCAACACCCAGTGTGCCTTCTTTTGACCCCACCGCCTTGCGGGATTCCTTGCCGACAATCTGTGGAATATATACATTGGTAATTTGGGCATTGCAGCAGATATTCTGTATATAATTTCTGATTTTAAAGCCTGCCGCATCGGAGTCAGTGATAAGAATAATTCCGTTTTTTCTGCCAAGTTCCTTTAAAAGCTGTTTCTTTTCGTCATCTTTAAAAATAGAAAAGCCGTTGACTGCAATAATCAGGGCATCAACTATGCTGTCCAACTTTATTGCATCATATTTGCCTTCCACCACAACAATCTGATTAAGTTTTATTTTTTCCATCAGTCTGCCATTCCCTTTACTATAATCTGCGTTACAAGAATATCGATAAGATGCCTTTTTTCCACCGATGAGCTTTTAAGGGAAATATCGGTTTTAAGCATAAGTGAAATGATTTCTTCCAGACCTTTTTCAGAAAACTTGTTGGCATTGTTCATAGCTTTCTGATATCTGTATGCATTGGAACGTTTTTCAAAATCCTGATGAACAGTCTGGTAACCTGTCCCTTTTTTCTTTGCAAGTTTACAGCGATGAATGTCGATAAATGAAGTCGCCAGAGCACCAAGCACAGCAATTTCGTCTGTGCCCTGAGAATAAAGAAGGTTTAGTGTTTCCAGCGCTTTTACCGGCTTTTTATTACAGATAAGATCAATAACATCAAAAATTCGCGCTTCAAGAGTTTTTACACCGATTGCATCAATGTCTTCCCTGCTGATTTTGGTATAGTTGCATGCAGCACAGTATTTTTCAACTTCATTAAGTACGAGGCCGATATTTTTGCCTACATTCTGCACAATGTATGTTGCTGTCGCCTTGTCCAGGGAAGTTCCGAGACTTTTTGCCTTTTCTATAGAAATATCCACAAGATATTTATCGTCAATTTCCTTTATCTGATGGTAAACACCCTGTTTTTGGGCAAGTTCCATCAGAGGAGCATATTTTTTTGCAGATAAGGATTTTTCATCTTCATATGTGAGCACAATAGCAAAATGTGTGCCTTCACTGTCATCAATTATTCTGCAGAGTTCTTCTACATAATTGTCCGCAAGGTCGGATATATCAAAGTCTTTTATTATAATAAGTCTGTCGCCAAAAAAGCTGACGGTCTGCGCAAGGTCTGACAACTCATCCAGGTCAAATTTTGTATTTGTAAAATACGATATACTGTCCTGGTCAATTCCATATTCTTCCGCAATTTTGCAGATAACCTTTAAATTATCCTGTCCTGCAAAGTCATCCTTTGACAAAACCAGCCACAGTTTCTGCATATTTAAATTTTCGATTTTGTAGCTAATAGCCAAAGTTGAACACATCCTTTACGGTTTTATACTCACCTGTTTTCAGGTTTATTTTTATTGTCAGATTGTTGGATATCTGTGTTATATCATCAATTTCCATCCAGGACGGAATGTTGCCGAAAATATATATTTCCTCTGCCTCAACAGCTTTTGGTTTATCATTACCGAGGAAATAATATTCCGAATCCTGCGATGTTATCTTTCCGTGTGCAAACCGGATATCACATTCTGCTACAGAAATGGTAAACAGTTTTCTGTTTCCTGAAATATCGCTTTTAAGCGTAAACAGATTGTTGCTGTATTCACCGCTTTCAGAAACTTCTGTATAACCCTCTGAAATGTCACTGAAATCAGTGTAATATTTGAACTCTTTAGGACACAAATAAACATGTTCGTACCTGTTCCCGTTTGCAGAAACCAGCTGCTGCTCCGCTTCATTCTGTGTCATCCATTCAGACAAAACAAGATATTCTTTACCTCGTGATGAAACATGAAAAGATGCTTCCCTGCCTGAGTCAAATGCCGTCACGGCAACAGTATTGTAATTCAATAAATTATAACATATAAAAGCAATAATTGATACTGCAATAACAAAAATTCTTATTACTTTTTTATTGTCTGTGTGCAGATATGCAACAAATGCCGCGGCTATTGCTGAAACAAAAACAAAAAGGAAAACCGGACTGCTTAAATTTATAAGTGCAAAGTTGAAATATCTGCCGACAAACTCAAGAGCAGCAATAACCGTTGTCATAATGCACACGTTAGAATACACTAATATGTTGTTTATAATCCCCAAAAACGGCACAAGATTTACAATTGGTGTTATAACAGATAAGGCACAGATGACAGAAACAGGAATTGCAAATATAAAGTTAATAATCGGTGAAAGCAATGTTACCTTCATTCCTGCCATCGCAAGTATAGGCATTGTGAACGCAACCGCCATAACTGAACAGGCAAATGTAAGCTTTGCTCCATCAACGCCTTTTCTTTTACAATATTCATTTGTTATCACAATGCCCGATGCTGCAGCATATGACAGCATTGCACCTATATCTCTTGTAATGTAAGGATTCTGCATTATTCCGAACAAACCTATCATTGCCAGGGTGGTTAGTGAGTCCTGTTCAATGCGGAAATTAGCAGTAACAAGTATAACTGCTGCAAGCATACCTGCCCTTATAACAGACGGAGTAAGCCCGATTATGTACATAAAAGCTATAACAAACAAAGCTGTAACTACATTTTTAGCCTTTTTATTAAAAGGAAAATACTTAAGCAACAGACTGACAGCATAAACAATTATACCAACATGAAAACCTGAAACTACCAGTGCATGTGACAACCCTGCAGATTTGAAATTGTTGTTAAGGCTGTCTGATACAAGGTGTTTATCGCTGTAACCCATTGAAGAAACAAGCGCAAGATAATCGCTATGATAAATTTCTGCAGCACTGTCAAGCAAAATCTTTCTAAGTGTTAAGGCTTTATACTTTACAGTGTTGATTTCAGTATCGGACATTACTATTTTATCTGCAGTAATTTTCCCTTTTATTCCCTTTGAGTAGTTGGAGAAAATGTACTGATTATTCTTGTTGCGGGAAAATTTCCCACTTATTTCAACAACATCTCCAACCTCAAAACCAACACCGTAGTATATACTAACACCATACATTTCCCTGCCATTTTCATCAACAAGGGTCACAACATATCCTGTATTTTCATTATTCGTTATTGAAGTAATGTATCCTGTATAAATCTGTTTATCTGTTGATAATTTATCTATATTATTTTCATAAAAATAGTTATATGTAAAAGTATATGCTGTCGATACAACCACAACGGCAAGCATGAGCACAAGATGCTTTGTATATTTACCATTGATTTTGTAATGAACAAATGTAAACAAAGCAAACAATGCCAAAAGAATAGCTGTGTATTCTCCTGGCATTGAAAGTACAATGCTGCCTGTTATGAAAAATGTGAACCCAATTACAGCCAAAGGGCGTTTTATGTAATTCATCAGCCCGGTGGCCATGCAAGACTGCGTTTTGCAAGCAGGTGGAAATGCAGGTGCTGAACTGTCTGTCCACCATCTTCACCACAGTTGGACACAACACGGAAACCTTTTTCAAGTTCCAGTTTTTTTGCAATTTCGCTTGCTGCAAGGAACATTTTGCCCGCAATGTCACAGTTTTCTGCTGTGATGTCTGCAGGAGAAGCAATATGCTGTTTTGGGATAATTACCACATGCACAGGTGCCTGTGGTGCAATATCGTAAAACGCAAGCACGTCGTCATTTTCATAAACTACATTTGACGGAATTTCTTTATTGATTATTTTACAGAATAAACAATCCATAATTTATCCCCTTTCAAAATAATATTTATAACATCAGTATATTACATATCCTCAATGTTGTCAAAAGCCTTAAAAACAAAAGCATTGGTATGAACAAGACATACCAATGCTTTTTAATCTATAATTATTCAATAATTAAAGCATTTCTTTTACGAGCTGTGCAACCTGTGCCAAAGCTTCGTCTACTTTTGCTGCATCTTTAACACCAGCCATAGCAACGTCAGGTTTACCACCGCCGTTACCGCCTGTAAGCATTGCAACTGCTTTTACAAGAGCACCTGCTTTTACGCCTTTTGCAACAACTGCTTTACCGCAGCCAACTGCAAGTGAATATTTACCTTCGTTTTCACCGCAGAGAACCATTACGCCGTTTTCGTCTTTGTCGTTGGACATAAGACAAAGCTGTTTGAGTTCATCACCGGCTGTGCCGCTGAGCTGTGCTGTGTAGACATTGATGCCGTCAACAACTGTTGGGTTTGCGAACAGGTCAGAAATCTGGCCTTTTGCAATTTCTGCTTTAAGGTGTTCAATTTCGCCCTGCATTACTTTTGCATCTACAACCATTGCTGCAACTTTTGCCGGAAGTTCATTGCTGTTTACAAGTTTGAGGCTCTTTGCAGAATCATCAATAAGTTTCTGTTTTTCTTCGATAAGTTTAAGAACGCCTGCACCTGTAACTGCTTCAATTCTTCTGATACCTGCTGCAACGCTGGATTCGGAAGTAATTTTGAACAGACCAAGATGTGATGTGTTGGAAACATGTGTACCGCCACAGAGTTCTGTGGAGAATTCACCCATTTTTACAACACGAACTTTATCGCCGTATTTTTCACCGAACAATGCCATTGCACCGGATTTTTTAGCATCTTCAATGGACATTTCTGTTGTTGTAACATCAAGTGCAGAAAGAACTGCGAAGTTTACAAGGTCTTCGATTTTCTGGAGTTCTTCTTTTGTTACAGCGCTGAAGTGTGTAAAGTCAAAACGCATTCTTTCGCTGTCAACATAAGAACCGGACTGATGAACGTGGTTGCCAAGAACTTCTCTGAGTGCAGCCTGAAGCAGATGTGCAGATGTGTGGTTGCGCATAACTGCTTTTCTTGTTGCCTCATCAAGAGTTGCTGTAGCTTTTGTATTTACTTTTACAAAACCGCTTTCAAGAGTACATGTGTGCACATAAAGACCTTTACCTGTTTTGCGGCAGTCAAGAACTTTAAGCACTGCTGTTTCTGTTTCGATAATACCTGTGTCAGCAACCTGACCACCTGCTTCAGCATAGAAAGGTGTTTTGTCAAGAATAACAAGAACATCTTCTTTTGCTTCGTCATCAACAGAAACGCCTTCGCAGAACTGTCCGTCATATGCAACAGCGATAATGTTGCATTCGGATTTCATTTTTGTGTAGCCAAGGAATTCTGTTGGTTCAAGGTCGAGAGTTTTGAAAAGGTCGTCTGCCCAGCTGATATTGTTGTTTTTAGCTCTTGCAGCTCTTGCACGGTCAGCCTGTTCTTTAAGGTGTTTTCTGAAGCCTTCTTCATCAATGCCTATGCCGCGTTCTGCAAGAATTTCTTTTGTAAGGTCAAATGGGAAGCCGAATGTATCGTTAAGTTTGAATGCTTCGATACCGGAAAGAATTTTTTCTTTAGCAGAAGTAGCTGTTTTTTCGATATTGTCGATAAGACCGGAAAGAATGTTCATACCGCGGTCAATTGTTTTGTTGAAGCTTTCTTCTTCTGTAAGAATAACTTTTTTGATATATTCGCGGTTTTCTTCAAGTTCAGGGTAAGCAGCTTTGCTTTCGTTGATAACTGTATCGCACAGTTCGTTGAGGAACAGGCCTTTGATGCCAATCATTCTGCCGTGACGAGCTGCACGACGGAGAAGACGGCGGAGAACATAGCCGCGGCCTTCGTTACTTGGCATAACACCGTCAGAAATCATAAACACTGTGCTTCTGATATGGTCTGTGATAACACGAACAGAGATATCTGTTTTTGCATCTTCTTTATATTTTACACCGCTGATTTTTTCAACTTCCTTGATAACATTTGCAATGGAGTCAACTTCAAACATGTTGTCAACACCCTGCATTACGCAAGCAAGTCTTTCAAGGCCCATACCTGTGTCGATATTGCCTTTTGCCATTCTTTCGTAGTTGCCTTTACCATCGGAAACAAACTGTGTGAATACAAGGTTCCAGATTTCGATAAATCTGTCGCATTCGCAGCCTACGCCACAGTCAGGTTTGCCGCAGCCGTATTTTTCACCACGGTCAAAGTAAAGTTCGCTGCAAGGGCCGCAAGGACCGGAACCGATTTCCCAGAAGTTGTCTTCTTTACCCATACGTTTCATATGGCTTGGGTCGATACCGCGTCTGTTTACCCAGATGTCCCATGCTTCATCGTCATCTTCGTAAACTGTGATGTAGAGCAGTTCCTTTGGAATCTGGAGTTCTTCTGTCAAAAATTCCCATGCCCATGTTGTTGCTTCTTCTTTAAAGTAGTCACCAAAAGAGAAGTTGCCGAGCATTTCGAAGAATGTACCATGACGTGCTGTGATACCAACGCGTTCGATGTCAGGTGTTCTGATACATTTCTGACAGGTTGTTGCACGGTTGCCAGGCATTGTTTTTTCACCTGTGAAGTATTTTTTCAAAGGAGCCATACCTGAGTTGATAAGCAGCAAGCTGTTGTCATCCTGTGGGATAAGTGGGAAAGAGCCAAGTCTGTTGTGGCCTTTCTTTTCGTAGAAAGAAAGATATTTCTCTCTAAGGTCATTCAATGATGTCCATTCCA
>SVMW01000010.1 GCA_015067215.1 Oscillospiraceae bacterium
AATGAAGATAAAAAATGTTTAATAATCTATTGAACTAATATTTTTTATATACTAAAATATATGTAAAAATTAGTAAACGAGGTGGTTTTGTGAAGGCACAGATCCTTATCAACAAGCATTTTACAATTGGCGAAATTGACCGCCGCATTTATGGTTCTTTTATCGAACATCTTGGCAGAGCTGTTTACAACGGTATATACGAACCCGGTCATACAACTGCAGATGATATGGGCTTCCGCAAAGATGTTATAGACCTTATCAAAAAACTCAATGTACCGATTGTACGTTATCCGGGCGGCAACTTTGTGTCAGGCTACAACTGGGAAGACGGCATTGGTGACCGCAGCAAACGCCCACAGAGAATGGAACTTGCATGGGGAACAACCGAAACAAACCAGATTGGCATTGATGAATTTCACCAATGGGCTAAACGTGCTGACACTGAAGTTATGATGGCGGTAAACCTTGGCACCAGAGGCCCTGAAGAAGCCCGAAACTGCCTTGAATACTGCAACTCAACAACAGATACCTACTGGGCAAATCTGCGCCGTAAAAACGGTTTTGAGCAGCCTTTTGGCATCAAGGTGTGGTGCCTTGGCAATGAGATGGACGGCGACTGGCAGATGGGTGGCAAAACTCCTGATGAATACGGCCGCATTGCCTTTGAAACTGCCAAGCTGATGAAATGGACAGACCCTTCCATTGAACTTGTGGCCTGTGGCTCCTCCAACAACAGAATGCTAACCTTTGTTGACTGGGAATATAAAGTTCTTGACCATACCTATGAATATATCGATTACCTGTCACTGCACCAGTATTTTGGCAATGCAGCAGATGATTCACAGGACTTTTTGTGCTGCAGTGTTGATATGGACAATTTTATCAAAACAATTGCTGCAGTATGTGATGCAGTAAAAGCCAAAAAACGCAGTGACAAAACTGTTAATCTTTCCTTTGACGAATGGAATGTATGGTTCCACTCCAACGGTGCTAAATTTGAGCCTTGGTCCATTGCACCTCCGCAGCTGGAAGATATATATAACTTTGAAGATGCTCTTGTTGTCGGCTGTATCCTCACTACTCTGCAGAACAACTGTGACCGCGTAAAAATGGCCTGTCTTGCACAGCTGGTTAATGTTATTGCTCCGATTATGACAGAAAACGGCGGCAAAGCATGGGCACAGACAATCTTCTGGCCGTTTATGTATGCTTCTGTTTACGGCAACGGCAAAACAATGCGCTCAATTGTTGAGTGCGATAAGTTTTCAACTGAAAAACATAAAGATGTACCTTATGTTGAAGCATCTGTTGTTTACAACGAAAAAGAAAACGAAGTTGTGCTTTATGCTGTTAACCGTTCCCTCAGCGAAGATGTTGAACTCAGCTTTGTGGCCGAAGGCTTTGAAGGCTATAAGCTTGTTGAACATGTTGAACTTTACAATGACGACCTTAAAGCCGTAAATGAAAAGGACAACGAACGCGTTGCCCCTGCAAATGTAGCGGTAACAGAAAGTGAAACTGTTACACTTAAAAAACATTCCTGGAACATGCTACGCTACAAAGCTCAGTAATTTATTATAATAAAAGAGACGGGAGAAAATTGATTTCTCCCGTCTTTTCGTGTTTATTCAGTTATTTGTTATGTTTTGCCTTGTCTATAGTAGGCAGATTTACGTTGTGTACAATTGCCCACATTCTCATACCAAAAATCAGCACAAGTGCAATAAAGTTGGACACAACAGCAGGTATTGCAGTTTTAAGCATAAAGAAATATGCAACAGCACCTACCATAGAAGCAGTAGCGTAAATGTCTTTTGTGAGTACAGCAGGTTTTACATTGCACATCATATCTCTCAGAAGACCGCCGCCAACAGCAGTGATAACACCAACAGCACAAATCAAAAAGCCGCTTTCGTGGCCAAGCTGCATTGCAAGGTCCATTGCAACGGTTGTAAAAATTGCAAGACCGATTGCATCAAGCACGTTTACAATATCAAGGATTTTGTCTTTAAAGCGGGACTGCACAAACTTGTGATAGATAACAAATGTCAGAAAAGCAGTTACAACTGCGGAAAGCACATACACAGGGTTGCGGAACATCATAGGCGGAGTATTGCCTAACAAAAGGTCTCTTGTCATACCGCCGCCACAGGCAGTCATAACAGCCATAAGGTTTATACCAAAAAGGTCAAGGTCGTTGTCAATTGCAACCAGTGCACCTGCAAAAGCAAAAGCAACTGTACCAATCATTTCAAGCAAAAATGTCATATTCTGTTTTCCTCCGACAAAAACTATACGGCAAAATGCCATCAAGTAAAATACTAACATTTAGTGCAGATTAAGTCAACGGAAAAAGCAGTTTTTGTGTTTATTTTTTATACAAAATATGGTAAAGTTATTTTGTCAGAGCACTTAAGTCAGAAGGAGTAATTTTATGAAGAAAATTCCTGTTATTATGGATGTGGACACCGGTATTGACGATGCTGTTGCCCTTATTCTTGCAATGCAGTCAGATAAATTGGATATAAAAGGTGTAACTGTTGTTGCGGGCAATCAGACACTGGACAAAACCCTGCACAATACACTTTCTGTGGTGGATTATTTTGGCAGAAAGGATATCCCCGTGGCAAAAGGCTGTGACAGCCCCCTTGTACGGGCACAGTATGTAGACCCTGCAACCCATGGTGAAAGCGGACTTGGCACAGCAAAACTGCCACAGCCGTCAATACAGCCGCATCACCTTGATGCAGTCACCTTTTTAAAAGAAACATTAGAAAACAGTGAAGAAAAAATCACTCTTGTGCCGGTAGGCCCTTTAACAAATATTGCTCTTTTGTTAACCTGTTATCCTCATGTGAAAGAAAAAATAGAAAAAATTGTTATGATGGGTGGCGGTGCTTTTGAGGGAAATATGAACGCCGTTGAAGAGTTCAATATTTTTGTTGACCCCGAAGCTGCAAAAATTGTGTTTGACAGCGGTGTGGATATTGTAATGTGCGGACTGGACATTACAATGAAAAGCTATACCACCTGGGACGATATTATGCGCCTTAAAGCAACAGGCACAAAGGCAGGAGATTTCTGTGCCGAAGCTTTTGGTGTTTATTACAACCGTTATGTTTCCAACAGCCGTCTGCCGGGTTGTGCTGTGCATGATGCCGTGGCTGTTACATACCTGCTTCATCCTGAATGGATAAAAACAGAAAAGGGCAGGGTAAAGGTGGATATTGAAGGGGCAAACAGTTATGGTGCAACAGTTTGCGATTTTCGTCCGTGCAGAGATAAAAGTAAGGATAATGCATTGGTTTGCCTCGATATAGACCGCGATAAATTTGTAGACCTGCTTGTCAGGGCCTGCGAAAGCTATAAATAAGGAGGTGCTGCAGATATGAAAAGACCGGTAATTATTGATATGGACCTGACCTGCGATGATGTGGCAGCTCTTGAAATAGCCGCAAAAACAAATGAAATTGACATAAAAGCAGTAACATTGGTTGGTTCAGATGCAAAACAAAAAACACAATATACAAAAGAATTGTGCAGACAGCTGAATATTGACTGCAAAGCTGCAACAGGGGCCTTAAAACCAATTTTCAAGGATGAATTTATACAGAGAGATTTATACGGAAGATACGCGGTTAACGTCAATATTTCGGGTAGCAGTGACGGTGACAGCTGTAATTATCCATGGGATATAATTGCTGATGAGGCAGAAAAGGCAAAGGGCAATCTGGAAATAATAACTCTCGGGCCTGTTACAAATGTAGCAATAACACTGCTGCGTTACCCGAAGGTAAAAACGCTTATAAAACGTATTTTTGTTGCAGCAGGTGCGGGATATACAGGCAATGTGGCACCATACAGTGAATACAATGCATATTGTGACCCTGATGCCTTGCAGATTATTTTTGACAGTGGTATACCTGTTACATTGTTTCCTTTGGAAGCTGCTGATTATTTCAGTAAAGACATAAAAGGCTGTATACCGTATTCAGCTGCAGCAATGACAGCTTTTGGCAATCTGCAGACCGTTTGTACAAAAGATTATTATGTTGTATGTGAAACCCGCAAAGGAGAAAATCAGGGCTGGACAATTGTGGACAGGCTTGGCAAATATAAAAAGAAACCAAACATTTCTGTGGTTACAGCAACAGATTAATAGAATAAAAAACACATTCCGCATATGTGCGGAATGTGTTTTTGTTTTATCAGTCTTCTTTTTTGTTCCTTACAAATCTGATTTTACAGATATCTGCACCATAAGCTATGGTGCAAGGCAGTTCAAGATGACATCCGAAGCTTTCTGCAATGCCGCGGTCACCGCACATTGCATGGTCACAAAGCATCTGTATTTCTTCATCACTGCAGCCCTGCTTTTGCCAGGCTTTAACAAGTGGACAGTAATGAAAATCAATATCAAGATTATCATCTGTGCAGCGTTTTACATCCATTTCAAACACCCACTGTGCAGGTTTGGTGAAAAGAGTTTTCTTGAGTCCTTTAAGACTGTCACCACCGCCTGCTTTTGCTCTAAGGTTTGCACCCTGGTACAAACCGCAGCGTTTAATGGCTGCAGGAGCGTATTCTTCAGGTGCAAGACCTTTCTTTTTTGCTTCATCACAAAGCAGATACATCCATAAAGCACGGTGTTCCAGCTGTTCGCGTATAGCAACAATTAGAGGGTTTTTGATTTTTGCTTCGTTCTTAATGTTACTCATAAAATATACCTCCGAGAACCATTTTTCTGATTTATATTCTGACACAGCATAATTATTTTGTAAAGTGGCGGATAACTACAATGTTATTTCTTTATATAGTTAAGCCATAAAACATTGCCTTCATATACAATGCTGTCCTTCAGTTCAAAACTGTCAAAACTGCTGTCGAAAAACAAAGGTTTATCAGTTTTATCTGCTATAACAGGTGCAACAACAAGGCTTAGCTCGTCAACAAGCCCTGACCGTTCAAAAGCACCGTTTATAATGCTGCCGCCTTCAAGCAGAAGTTTGTTTATGCCAAACAGTTTTTTCAGTTTTTCCATTACAAGCACAAGATCAAGGTCATCATCACCTGCAAAAATATAGGAAACACCAATCTTTTGCAGATATGCCAGATATCGTTTGTCTGCACCTGTACATAATACCTCAATTATATGGCTTTTGTTGTATCCCGGGTCATAATCGTAAATATATGCATCTTTCCAGCCAAGTCTGCCTTTGCGGTCAAATGCAACAGCATAAAAGCCTTTTGCAGCAGGGGATACATAATCTTCTTCAGTTATATCTGTGGTGCAAAATTCTGACAGATCAGGGTACCATCCGTTTGTGAAACTGCCTTCCATGGTCACTCTGCCGCAGGCAAAGCCATCAGGTTTATAATCTCTGTTTATCTGATAATAAACTTCCGTTGCAGCGGCACATTCGTCTTTTGATAAAAATTCCCCTGTAACTTTGCCGTCTATGGATTGAACCATATGGCAAATAATATAAGGTCTGTTTATAAAACTGTTCATAGAAACTCCTTGCAGATTTATTATATAATCATTTTACTGCAAAAAAATGCTCCCTGCAACAGGGAGCATTTCCGGATTATATGTATAATTATCTGTTGAGGATAAGTTTTGTAAGTTCAACAGGATCGATTTTTTCACTGCCGCGGAATACACGCATGTTACCGGAAGCAATTTCGTCAATTAAGATAACTTCGCCGTTGTTGTAACCAAATTCAAATTTGATATCCCAAAGATCAAGGCCGATGGATTTAAGGTCATCTGCAACAACTTTAGTAATTTTGAGTGTCTGTTCTTTCATGCTGTTGAACATTTCCTGAGTCATAACACCCAAAGCTGCAAGACCTTCGCTTGTTACAAGAGGGTCGCCTTTAGCGTCGTTTTTAAATGTACATTCAACATAACCGCCTTCAAGTGGTGTGCCGTCAGCAATGTATTCGCCGTATCTGCGGATAAAGCTGCCTGTAGCAACAAGACGGCAGATGATTTCAAGACCATGACCGAATACTGTTGCAGGGAGAACTTCCATTTCAGCGTTTTCAAGGTTTGCACTTACATAGTGTGTTTTGATGCCTGCTTCTTTCAAAAGGTTAAAGTAATAAACAGATGTTTCAAGGTTAGCTTTGCCGATACCTTCAATTGTAAGTCCTACAGCGTTTTCGCCTGGATCAAACACACCGTCTTTACCTGTGCAGTCATCTTTAAATTTAAGCAGCACATTGCCGTTTTCAAGGCTGTATACATCTTTTGTTTTACCTTCGTAAATCTTTTTCATAACAATCTCCTCTGAACAGTAATAATTATATATTAAATTGATAAAGTAATATTGTTTTGCAACAAAATTACCTTTTTATAGTATAACATTTATTTGCCAAAAATCAACATTTTACACAAAAATATTATAATTTTTTTGTGATATATATTATATATAATCTTTTTATGAGAATATAATCCATATTAACCAAAATGAAAAAATCTGTTTAGTATACTTTACTGAACAGATTTTTTTATGGTCTAAACAGTATAATCTGATACACCTGAAAAGTTGTTTACTTTATCCTGAATATAAAACAGTACATTATTCATTGTTGGCTCTGCAACATTTTCACCGCCTGAAAGTCCAAACTGCTGTTTGTCATTGAAATCTTTTGGCTTTCCGTTTTCATCAAGGGTAATGCCATCCCTGAAACCATCAGGAGGTTTTATACCGTTAGGGCGTTCTCCAAAGATATTGGGGTCAGCTTTTTCAGGGTCAAAGTTTTCTCTGTCAGGTATTTCAAAACCTTCAGGCAGGTTTTCCGGGTCAAACAGGTTTGGGTCGAAGCTGCCCATATGACCTTTATCGCCAAAACCGTCCATACCACCCGGACGCATCTTAACATCTGTGCCGCTGTATGCCTGCTGCAGGGCGTTGTCAAAGCCTGTGACGGATGAAATATCATATAAACCTGCATTTTCAGTTCCGTTTACGGTACCTCCAATGTAAACTTTATAAACATCACCTACGGCAAATTCAGGGCAGGAGACAATGACTCCCATAAACCTGCGTATATCGCTGCCTGCAACTTCGTCTTCTGACGGGTCGTATGCAAAAACAACGTCTCCGTTTTCTTTCGTAACAATTATTGCACAGTCACTTTCGTTATATCCGGCAAACTGCAGGTTCATTGTAACCTGTTCGGAATCGCTTTCGGCCCAGTCCATTGTACTGCCTAAAGCAACAACTGTACCGCCGTTGATGTATGAACCCATATCGCTGTCAAGGCCTGCGTCAGAAGCCGGGTTTGCACTTGCAATAACGGTACCGCCGTTTATAACAAGCCAGCCGTTAGAGTCAATGCCGTCGCCTTCTTCTCCGAGTCCTGCAATGACGTGTATATTGCCGCCGTTGATGGTTGTGACAGATACACCGTCTTCGTTGGTGTTTATGCCGTCATTTTCGGAAAAAATATTGATATTGCCGCCATTTATTGTCAGATGGAGCTCGCTGCCAAGGCCTTCATTCGCGGCGTTTATGTTAAGCACACCTGTCCCGTCAGTTTCCCCGTCAATGTTCATTGACATATAGGAATAGAAAGCCCCATCCTGTTTCCACAGTTTCTTTTCATCATCATTGTCTTTAAATATTTTTGCAACGTATGCGCCATAAATATTATTTACACTGCCATCGGCAATAATAACATTTGCACCTGCTTTTGTTGTGTCAACAGAACTTTGTGCAGTTTCAGTGTCCCATTCATTGTCACATTCATAAACATTCATGAACAGGACGGCAGGGGCGACATCGCAGTTTATGTCTGCGTTGTCAAAAACCAGTGTAACTATTGCAGTTTCATCGGTTCTGGCATCTTCGCCCAGGTCAACACGTATCTGGCCCTGGCCGATACTGCCGCTTAAACGGTAAATGCCTGCTTTTGTAATGTTTACAACAGTAGTGGCATAAGCCTGTTCAGCTGTGTGTTTGTCTTTATTTTCACCTTCGCCATAAGGGTTGCCGCTTTCATATCTGTCCCTGTCTTCGTAATAAATGACATCATTGGACAAATATACTGCATCAGAACTGTTTGTGCCGACCGATTTACCGTCAGCAGTTATTGTGCTGTCTGACAGTATAATGTTAACTTCTTTGTCGGAAGCTGTGCCGTTGCTGTTTTGTTCTGCTGATGTGTTGTTGCTGCAGGAGGTAAAACTCATCACAGCAAAGCAAAAACAGGCAATCAATGCCAAAACTTTTTTTGTAAACATATCAGTATAATCCCCCTGAAAAACTTTGAGTAAATTATGACCAACAGATGTGAAAAAAGTGTGGAGATGTTGTGGTTGTTTTTTAGAATTAAGTTTTAATAACATAGAAAATAAAAATCCCTCTGCTGTAGCAGAGGGAAATAACTGATATTATTCAGCTTCTTCAACTGTTGCATCAGCAGAGTTTTTAACTACGCTTTCAACGCCGTTTTTGCAACCTGCTTTTGTTGTGTAACCTTCGCTTGCGAGGATAGGTTCGCCGTTTGTTGCTTTAAGACGGAAACGGAATTCGCCTGCCTTATCTTCGTAAATTTCAAATTTAGGATGTTTGCAAACTTCATAGTTTTCTACAGTCTGGTCTTCAACATTTGCGTTTGCAGCATTTTTGATAACACTTTCAACACCGTTGCGGCAAGCAGCCAGAGTTGTATAAACTTCGCTTGTACCAATTGTTTCGCCATTGCCGGCTTTAAGATGGAAATTGTAGCCTGTAGGAGTCTGTTTGATAACGAATTTACCCATATAATTTTCCTCCGAAAAATTAAAATTTGCCGATGATTATATTCACAAAATTATGCAAATATTTATAAATTAATTGTACTACATTTTTTGCAGTTTTGTAAATAGATAAACTAGGGCTTTTGTTGTTCAAGTATACAAAAAGTGTACAGTTTTTTGTGATGTTTTAACGTTTATTATAAAATTAAGTATAAATGCTTGTGTTTTCACAAATTATTAATATAATTCATATAAAATACGATTAAAGCTAAATAAGTTTACAAATGGTAATGTTTTATTATCAATATGATAACAAAACAGGAATATAATTATAAATAATAATGAGAGAAGGTTATAGTCACTTTATCACAAAGTAAAAGGAGGAACTGTTAAATGAAAAAACTTTACGGTAAAAAAATCATATGCCTGTTTGTATGTGTTGTGCTTGCTGCAGTCATGATGCCTTTGGCGGCTTTTGCAGACAATACAAAATCAGACTCCAAAACCACTGCTTCGCAAAGTCAGCAGATAAATGAAAACAAGGAAGGAACAGAAGATAAAGAAGAGATTAAAAAAACAGAGATATCCCTTGGTTCGGTTTATAAAAAGGTTTATGACGGCAAAGAGATTTCCAAGTCTGATGTTTATGCTCTGGTAAGCACAAAATCCGGCGGAGTGACAGCGTTTACATATAAATGGTATGATGCTGACGGCAAAAAAATTAATTACAACCCTGTTAATGCAGGTACATATAAACTTAAAATACAGGTATCGGAACAAGACCCGTCCTATACAGGCAGTGCAACAGTATCTTATATAATTGAACAGCGTCCGCTGGAATGGGATGTATCACAGCTTAAAATATCAAAACCGTATGACGGCACAGCAGATGCTGCAAAAATAAAAGGTTACCTTGACATCAAAGGTGTGATAGAAGGTGATGATGCTGTTTTGGCCTATGACAGTATTACTGCAGCAGATTTTCCTACAGCAGATGTACAGACAGTTTCTGTTCCGGTAAGTGTGGAAAATGCCGGAATTACAGGTACAAGCAGAGATAACTACAGCTTGCCAAAAACTTCACCTACAGCTCAGGCTTCAATTATCAAGGCGTATATCAGGGAAATGTCTTTTCCTGATGATGACAAACAGTATCGACTGGTAGTTGAAGAAGCTGTTTATGTTGCGGACAGTCTTGCTGATACAGAATATGACAGCGAAGAAAATATCAAGGCTGCACTCCGCACAAAAGCAAATGAAGCATTGGCTGAAAAAGGTCAGGTTTCTGCGACTTTCTTCACACCTGTACTTCAGGTGCTGCAGGGAGATGAATGGGTTGAAGTTAGTCAGGAAAATATGCCTCAGGACAATATAAGCATAACATTGCAGTATCCTGACGGCACAGCGGATAAATCGCACGAATTTGTAATTTATAAAATGAAAACTTCAGGCAATAATGCAGGCGAAATTGAAGTGTGGGCACATACAGAAAAGGTTGAAGGTATTGAAACAATGCTTTCACAAGGCGATTCATTTGTAATTGCATATACAGCACAAAAAAAGGCAAATACAGCAATGATAATCATAATTGGTGCACTTGCCGTTATGATTATTGCAGGTACAGTATTCTTTAAAATGCACAAGGCAGACAAGGAAGAGCTTGACGAAGAGGCTGAACACACTGTAGAATAATTATGTGAAAATAAAAAAGAGGGCGTAATGCCCTCTTTTGATATGATAAGGTGTCTGATTATGAAAAAGCGAATAAAAATAGCATTGGCAACAGTAACAGTATTGCTTATTGCAGCAGCTGCAGCGGTTGGTATATATGCATCAGATTATTATAAAGCAAATGAAACGGCAGTAAATATGCTGCAGAACAATGATACAATTGAAATACAATATATTGATGATATTGTGGCTTTTTGTCCTCAGAATGCACATGCGGGAATAATATTTTATCCTGGCGGAAAAGTGGAATATACTGCCTATGCACCATTGCTTAATGCACTTGCAGAAAACGGATTTTTAACGGTAGCGGTAAAAATGCCGCTTAACCTTGCTGTGCTGGATGTAAATGCTGCAGATGGAATAAAACAAAATTTTCCTGAAATAGAACAATGGTATATGTCAGGACATTCCCTTGGAGGGTCAATGGCAGCAAGTTATGTTGCGGATCATACAGATGAATATGAAGGTCTTATACTGCTTGCTTCATATTCAACAGCTGACTTGTCTGATACAGATATAAAAGTGATTTCCATATATGGTACAGAGGATATGGTGCTGAACATGGAAAACTATAAAGAAAACTATTCAAACCTGCCTGGAAATACAGAGGAATTTATCATTGAAGATGGTTGCCATGCATATTTTGGCAGCTATGGCAAGCAGGCAGGGGATGGCGAGGCAAAAATAACTCCACAGCAGCAATGGGAATTTACTGCAGAAACAATTTCAGAATGGATATATACAAAATAGAACGATAAAAACAGCCAAGCACCAGCACAGCAAGTATCGGCCCGCCGCTGGCGAGGGCTATAAGGCCAAAGCTGTCGTTGGAGGAGTTTCTGTCACTGCGCACAGAGGAAATACCAATACCCATTGCCATAATAAAAGGAACAGTAATTGGCCCTGTAGTTACACCGCCGGAGTCAAAAGCTACAGCCAGAAATTCTTTTGGAACAAACAAAGAAAAACCTATAAGCAAAACATACATTATAGCAAGCAGAATGCTCAGGTCTATTTTGCGTATAATTCTTATTACCGCAATCGCAAGAAAAATACTTACACCTATGGCTACAGTAAGAATAAGTGTAAGGTTTGGAATTGCCGGCACCTGTTGAGCCAGAACCTGTAAATCAGGTTCCGCAATGGTAATAATAAAACCCATAAAAGCACTCACGGCAATTACAAGGATATATTTATTGATTTTGGTCAGCTGAACACCAATACCTTCGCCAAGAGGTGTCATTGCGGTTTCAGCGCCAAGCTGAAATAGTGCCATGCCAAATATAAGCATAACCGCACCGACAACAAACATAGCCATTGTCCCGGTTTCAAGCGGCACAACAAATACGCTGAGGACCAGTACTATTAAAGTAATCGGCACAACAGCAGATAAAGATTCCGATATTACAACACATTATCCGATATATGTTGTAAATATAAATCTTAAAGTGTATTCAATAAAATATCACAAATTATAAATTGCTATTGATATCATTTTGTGATATTATATTAAAAGTGAATTTTATTACATGAGAGCGACACAATATGCAAAAAAAGATTGATACTTTTATAAAAATAATATTTATGGCATTTATAATTCTGCTCGGTTACGGTCTTGTAAGCCTTGCAGGTTATTTATATTATACCCGTCCTCAGCTGGAAGAAGATTCTATGCAGGGGTACATTGACTGGGCAGACAGACTTGCAGATTACGGCGATTTTGACACTGCAATTGAAGCGGCTGAAGGTGTTATCAGCAAAGACCCGAAGAATGAGGAAGCTTATGTTTTTCTTGCAAATGTATACCTGAAAAACAGGGACATTGAAAGCGCAAAGAATACATACGAAAATGCTGTTGCACAGGCAGGGGAAAACAAATTGTTTGCTGATGGTCTTGCAGCAATTGCCAATATAGACGTTGCAACAGACTCTTCAAAAAGTGAGGTTGCAAGCAAAACAAAGGAAGATTCCCTTAAATATGCCCTGACATACGAATATAACAGCAATGGTGATCTGGTTCGTGCTTATTCAAGATCACACGACTGGGAAAGACCTGACCTTGAAAGTATTTATGAATATAATTCCAACAATCAGCTTGTAAGAGTAGTGGAACTCAACAGTTTCATACTGCCAAACTACATTACATACGATTATCACAGCAATGGTCAGGTGAAAAACGAAACACGCTGTGACTATAATGGTTATGTACTTGAAAGAAGCATTTACGATGAAGCTGCAGTAAAAACAAATTATCAGTCATATTATCAGGACAGATCCTGGTATATGGAAAGCCTTTATGCAGATGGTTATGTGTACAAAAAAGAGTTTTATGACGCAGACAACCAGCTTATGTACTATGCAGAACATGAAATGGCTGAAGCTGAAGATTATGATGAAAAAACTGTTTATTACAACCCTGACAACACAGTTAAATACACTTTGCTGCACAAATATTCAAGTTCGGTAAAAAGTGTTGAAAGAGAAATATATTACGATGGTGACGGTTCTGTTGTATTGTTGGTTGACCACGGCGATGACAACCATTATCACATTTATAAAGGCGCTGACGCAGAAAACAAAGACGAAAGTGGGTATCAGATTTTTAAATTCTATGCTGATGCTGACGAGTTCGTTTGCCAGGAACTTGGAATTTTAAAATAATCAAAACAATTTAAAACGGAGCATACAACATCTGTATGCTCCGTTTTTTGTTGTTATACTATCTGTTTAAAAATAAAGTTACCTCTTCTTTTAATGGAATTGACGGCACAGCACCTTCTCGTGTGACGGCTATAGCAGCAGCTTTTGCAGCAAATTCAAGAGATAGAGGAACATCCATGTTTTCACTTATGCATGCAAGAAAATATCCTGTAAAGGTATCACCTGCAGCAGTGGTGTCTACTGCTGTTACTTTGTATGCAGGCTGATAGTGAATGCTGTTTTTATCGGCATATATTGCTCCGTTTTCACCAAGAGTAAGCACAATTTTTATAGAAGGATACATTGCAAGCAGCTTTTCGATAATGGCTTCAGGTTTAGCCTGACCGGTCATCTGTTCGCCTTCAATTTCATTGAGAATCAGATAATTTATTTTACCTGCATCAACATCAGCAAGGCATTCATTAAAAGGGGAAGGGTTAAGGGCAATCTGCAGTTTTTTGTGGTGTGCACAATCAACAATATATGACAGCATATTAACTTCATTCTGAAGCATAAGAATATCTCCTTCAGAAAAATCTGCTATTACATTGTCGATAAAATCTTTTGTAAGTTTACGGTTGGCACCTCCAAAAAGCAAAATGCAGTTCTGTCCGTTTTTGTCACGCTGGATTATGGCATGTCCTGTTTTACCTTCAGTTGTTTCAATATATTTGCAGTTTACATTATGCTGTTTGCAGGCATCGATAAATATTTTTCCGTCTTCACCGATAAGCCCTGCGTGGTAAATTTCTGCACCTGCCTTTGCAGCAGCAACCGATTGATTCATCCCCTTACCGCCAAGAAAAATATCAAGGCTGGTGGAAGCTTCTGTTTCTCCGGTGGTTACAATGTGGTCGACACTGTAAACAAAATCAAGATTCATCGAGCCTATATTTAAAATTTTCATACAGAAACCTCCTGTATTTATAATATCAATTTCAATTATAATATTTATTCAAAATCATATCAACAATAATCATAACATCATTATATAATATATTGTTTTTTGTCAATGGACTCAATATAATAAAATGTGATAGAATAGAACAAACAAAATGAAACGGGGTAAACAAGATGAATAGTATTTTTAAAAGACGCAGTGTGCGCAGATATACAGACCAGAAAGTTGAAAAAGAAAAGATTGAAAGCATGCTCCGTGCAGCAATGCAGGCACCTTCTGCCTGCAATCAGCAGCCTTGGGAGTTTATAGTAGTGGAGGACAAACCGACTGTGGAACAACTGTCAAAATTCAGCCCCTATGCCCGTATGCTGCTGGAAGCGCCACTGGCAATAATAATTCTGGAAAAAACCACTGACCTCATTGCGCCTGCATTCACTCAGCAGGATCTTGGTGCCTGCACACAGAACCTGCTTTTACAGGCAGCAGAAGAAAAACTCGGCGCAGTATGGCTTGGTGTTTCCAAAGGTGATGAAAGAGAAAAATTTATTGTGGATATGTTCAATATTCCGGACACACTCAGACCTTTTGGGGTTATTTCAATCGGCTATCCTATGGATGCTGATGCAAACCATTTTGTTGACAGATATGATGAAAAAAGGGTACATTACGGCAACTTTTAAAAGGAAAACCTAAACAGCAGAATGCGGTAAATGTACCGACATTTAAAAACAACTGCAAAAAACGGCGGTAACTCATACGAGTTACCGCCATATATTTTGTCTTAATTTATATTAGAACAAACCGCTGATAACGCCTTTTTCGTCAACGTCGATTTTTTCAGCTGCAGGAACTTTTGGAAGACCAGGCATTGTCATAATTTCGCCTGTGAGGGCTACAATAAAGCCTGCACCTGCAGAAACTTTAAGGTTTCTTACTGTTACTTCAAAGTCTGTTGGTGCACCAAGTTTTGTCTGGTCATCTGTAAGGCTGTACTGTGTTTTAGCTACACAGATTGGGTAGTTGCCAAAGCCCTGTGCTTCAAGTTCTTTTGCCTGTTTTGCAGCCTGTGCTGTAAGTACAACACGTTTGCCGCCGTAGATTTTCTGTACAATCTGGTTGAGCTTGTCTTCAATGCTGCCTTCAAGTTCGTAGGAATATGTAAAGTCGTCATTTGGAAGTTCAACAAGACGGAGAACTTCTTCTGCCAGAACTTTGCCGCCTTCGCCGCCTTTTGCCCAAACTTCGCTGAGTGCTACATTTACACCAAGTTCTTTACATCTTGCTTCTACAAGGTCAAGTTCAGCTTTTGTATCTGTTGGGAATGCGTTGATTGCAACAACACATGGGAGTTTGTAAACATTTTTGATGTTGCTTACATGTTTAAGCAGGTTTGGCAGGCCTTTTTCAAGAGCTTCAAGGTTTTCTGTGCCAAGGTCAGCTTTTGCAACGCCGCCGTTGTATTTGAGTGCTTTTACTGTTGCAACAATAACTACAGCATTTGGTTTGATACCTGCCATACGGCATTTGATATCAAGGAATTTTTCTGCACCGAGGTCAGCACCAAAGCCTGCTTCTGTAATTGTGTAGTCAGCAAGTTTCATTGCCATTTTTGTTGCTGTAACACTGTTGCAGCCGTGTGCGATATTTGCAAAAGGACCGCCGTGTACAATTGCAGGAACTTTTTCAAGTGTCTGTACAAGGTTTGGCTTGAGTGCATCTTTAAGCAATGCAGCCATTGCACCGTGTGCTTTAAGGTCGCCTGCTGTTACAGGTTTCTGTTCTGCAACTTTACCGTATGTGTAACCGATAACAATGCGGGAAAGTCTTTCTTTAAGGTCTGTGATGTCACTTGCAAGGCAGAGAACAGCCATAATTTCAGAAGCAACTGTAATGTCGTAGCCGTCTTCTCTTGGTGTACCGTTTGCTTTGCCGTTGAGGCCGTCAACAATGCTTCTGAGCTGACGGTCGTTCATATCAACACAGCGTCTCCATGTGATTTTTCTTGGGTCTATGTTAAGTTCGTTACCCTGATAAATGTGGTTATCAATCATTGCAGCCAAAAGGTTGTTTGCTGCGCCGATTGCGTGGAAGTCACCTGTAAAGTGAAGGTTGATGTCTTCCATTGGTACAACCTGTGCATAGCCACCGCCTGCTGCACCGCCTTTAACGCCAAAAACAGGGCCAAGGGATGGTTCTCTGAGTGCTACCATTACATTTTTGCCAAGTGCCTGCAAACCGTCTGCAAGACCGATTGTAGTTGTTGTTTTGCCTTCGCCTGCAGGTGTTGGGTTGATAGCTGTTACAAGAACAAGCTTGCCGTCTTTTTTGTCTGTTTCTCTGAGAAGATTGTAGTCGATTTTTGCTTTGTATTTGCCGTACTGTTCAAGGTATTTGTCATCAATACCTGCTTTTGCAGCAATTTCGGTGATAGGCGCCATCTGGCATTCCTGTGCAATCTGAATGTCTGTTTTGAATTCCATGGTTTTTCCTCCTGATTAAATAGAAAAAATCTTTTAAATTACTTGTTTTGCCGATATAAAGCGTACAGGTGAGGCAAAAGTTTTATAAAAAAACAAAAAGACCGTCCCGGCACGCAAAATAAACAGCGCCCAGGCGGTCGACATAACAATCCAATGTGCTCCACGTGGTTAATCCCACTAATCCGCCAGTCGCACATCTTCTAAACTAATTATACAGTAACCATTTGCCTTTTGCAAGATGTTCATATGTAAAAAAAATGTTAATAACAACTTATATTTTGTGCAAAAGAGACAATAAAACAGATAGATATTGAACAGAAAAGCTGATTGTAATGGAAAGGATAGGTATAGTATACTTTAATAAATTGATAGTTTATATAGCAGGCAGAATGTAAAGGTAATTGCTGAAAGGAGAACATCATGACTGCTTATGAAAGAACAAAACAGGCATTGGAACGGGCAGAAAAGCTTGGAGGAAAATCAGCGACAAACTGTGTTGCAGAAGTTGACACAACAGCTTTGTTCACAGCACAGCAGCTTGATGCAGCCAAACCTGAAAAACATCATCCGATATGGGGTACACCGATACTCGTAAAAGACAATATTGATGTAAAAGGACTGCACACAACTGCAGGCAGTCTTGCACTCAAAGACAACGTTGCACAGCAGGATGCACCGATAATACAAAATCTGCGGAGAAATGGTGCGGTCATAATCGGAAAAACCAATATGACCGAATTTGCAAACTATACCAGCTGGGATATGCCAAACGGGTACAGTTCACATGGCGGACAGGTTGTTCACGCTATCAATGAAAAACTTGACCCTTCAGGTTCTTCAAGCGGCAGCGGTGTTGCGGTTTCGGCAGGGATAGTTGAGGCAGCAGTTGGCACTGATACATCCTTTTCTGTTATTGCCTGTGCACAGGCTAATGGCATATGCGGCATTAAACCGCCTCATGGGGCATTGCCGTCAGAAGGTATAATACCTATTGCGAGGACGCTGGACAGTGCAGGTGCAATGGCAAAAGATTTTACAATGGCACTCAATCTTTATTCTGCGATGCGAGACGAGCCATTGCCGCCTTTGCATCCAAAATCTGTTAAAAACCTCAGAATAGCAGTCAATACTGCTCATCCAGAATATAATTCCGATGAAAACAAAGCATTTCTTGACAAACTAATCATTCTGCTTAAAAAACAAGATGCAGCATTGTCAGAAATTGTACAGGAATATACCGACCATCAGAATGTGATAATGCAGTGGGAGTTTAAACCGCATCTGGAAGATTATCTGGCATCATCGTCAGCTGGTTTCAAAAATCTGGAAAAAATTGTCAGATGTTATGAAAATAATCCTGAAACAATGATGAAATACGGTATAAAACTGCTTCGTGCTGCCCTGGATGAAACCCCTGGTGGACTGCAGGGAGAACCGTATCTGAAGGCTATGCAGATGCGACAGGAAACTATCAATAACATTGAAAATACTATAGGGGACTATGATGCAGTAATAATGTACGGTTATACCAATATAATGCATCTGTGCGGACTGCCGTCTGTAACGGTAGCGGCAAAAACAAAGGACAGCAATGGTGTGCCGTTTTGTGTTGTAATGTATGGAACAGATGAATACAGGCTGTATCAGACAGCCCTTGCAATAGAAAAATTATTTAACGATTTATAAAAAATAAGTAAAAAAATGTATTATTGCCAAAAACAAACATCCTGACAGCTTTGTCGGGATGTTTGTTTATAACTGTTTTATTAAAATGTACTGATTAAAGCTGTTTTTCAATTGCAGCTTAAAGGTTTTTCATATCGGTAGGTTCAAAACGGGATACAATTTCACCGTCACGATTGATAAGAAATTTAGTGAAATTCCATATAAAAAAGGAAACACAAGCAAATACAACATGAATTAATATAATAAAAAGTGTTAAGAGGGGGATATCTTAACCCATCTTAACACTTTTATTGTTACAATATGTTTGTGCATTATGCAAAGATAATCAGCAAGCCTACAAGCATACCGAAAATAGTTGAAAATGCAGGCAGTTTGCTGTGATACATAAGTATCGACTGTGGAACAATTTCGCCAAAAACAACATACAGCATTGCACCGCTTGCAAAACCAAGGCTTAATGCAAGCCCCAGAGCACCAAGTTCTCCAATCATATAACCAAGCAAAGCACCAATTATAGTAGGAACCCCTGACATGGCGGTAATAAAAACAGCCTTTGCCTTACCCATACCGCCGCTGATAAGAGGTACTGAAACTGCCATACCTTCAGGGATATTATGCAGCCCTATCAATATTGCAAGCACAAGTGCAGAACTGCCCATAACACCATCGTTACTTGCGTAGGAAGCACCGATAGTCATGCCTTCAGGAATATTGTGCAGTGCAATTGCACAGGCCATAATAACCCCGGCAATAAACAAAGACACTTTGTTGTCCTGTCTGGACTGATGATGTTCAAAATGGTC
This sequence comes from Oscillospiraceae bacterium, assembly GCA_015067215.1. Taxonomy (GTDB): domain Bacteria; phylum Bacillota; class Clostridia; order Oscillospirales; family Ruminococcaceae; genus RGIG3102. The sequence continues at coordinate 19,054 of SVMW01000010.1, forward strand.
ACTGTGGATAAGTTCGTCAAGGTCATCCGCTGTTTTTGGATGGTTTTCATCTATATGGGGAATTTCAGGATTGGTTTTGAGGTCGATAATATAGTTAAGAATATAGATAACTGCTACACCAAGTGCGATTGAAAAAATAACAAAATATATTCCGATATTTGTCTCGATAGCTTCGGTCACAAGGTCAAAGCATACTACGCTCAGCATAACACCAGCAGCAAAGCTGAGCAATATACTTGCAATGCGGTTGGAATCTTTCTGCAGCATTGCACCTATAATGCCTCCAAGCCCTGTGCCTGCAACACCTGCAATGGCGGTTGTAACAATCAAAGTTTCAATAACTCCCATATTTATCTCCATATATATAATTGTTTATATAATACTGTAATAATTTGTAAAATAACCATATAGATAATATCACATAGATAAAGGTAATACAATATGTTGCACTAATAATATATAAAATGTAACGTTTATATAAATCACATTGTAAGAAAAAAAGCAGCATAGAAAATCTATGCTGCTTTAATGGTGCGCGTGAAGGGACTTGAACCCCCACGTCGTAGACACCAGATCCTAAGTCTGGCGCGTCTGCCAATTCCGCCACACGCGCATTTGGTGGCTTAAAATAAATTGGTGCTATCCGTGAAGAATAGCACCTTAATATTATATTTCAATTAACTTTTTTTGTCAATTAAATTTTGTACTGAGCTCTCATTTTATCAAGCATGGAATAGTAGTTTTCGGCACTGTCTTCTTTAAGGCTCTTTACATAACCGTGAGGTGCAAAACTGTCGCCTTCTGCTTCGATAATTGCAATTGCAATGTTGGAGCAGTGGTCAGCAATTCTTTTGCAGTTGTTGAGCAGTTCTGAAAGGGAGAAGCCAAGTTCAATTGTACAGTGGTTGTTTTTAAGTCTTTCAATATGAAGATTCTTGATTTCTCTTGCAATTTCATCAATAACTTTTTCAAGAGGTTCAACTCGGAGAGCAACTTTGGAATCTTCGTTTACAAAAGCATCCATTGTAAGTGATACAATTTCAAGCACAGCGTTTTTGAGAACTCGGATTTCTTCATTTGCCTGTGCAGAGAATTCAACATCTTTTTCGTGCATTTCTTTTGAAAGCTTGGAAATATTGAGAGCATGGTCTCCAAGACGTTCAAAGTCGCCGATAATATGCAGGATTTTTGTCAGTTCTCTGCTGTCTCTTATACTGAGATCCTGTGCGGAAACTTTAAGCAGATAAGTGCCAAGATTGTCTTCGTATTTATCAATTTTATTTTCTTTGTGTGCAATTTCTTCCGCAGTATCTTCATCCCATTTTTCAAGTATGGATATAGATTTGATAAGTGCATCGCTTGCTTCACTTGCCATTTTACGCAGCGCAATTTTGCTCTGTTCGATAGCAATTGCCGGTGTGTTGATGAGACGTTCGTCCAGAACCTGGAATTTTTCTTTCTGTTCATCATCTTTGATAGTGAGATAAGCAAGTTTTTCAAGCACACGGTTGAGAGGAAGAAGAATTGCAGTTGCAGTTACGTTGAAGAGGGTGTGGATAACAGCAATGCCTGCAGCATTGATGCTGTCTCCGATAAATTCAAATCCGATTACAGCATTAAGAGTGTAGAAGATAATCATAAAGCCCAGAGAGCCTATAACGTTGAAGTACAGGTGAACAACAGCAGTTCTTCTTGCGTTTTTATTTGCACCAAAGCAGGAGAGAAGAGCTGTTACACAGGTACCGATGTTCTGCCCCATAATAATTGGCAATGCACTGCCGTAGGTTACAGCACCTGTAACGGAAAGTGCCTGCAGAATACCAACAGAAGCAGAGGAAGACTGAATAACAGCAGTGAGCAATGCACCAACCAGCAAACCGAGAACAGGGTTTGTAAAGAGTGTAAACAGCTGTGTAAATTCAGGCACATTTGCCAATGGTTTTACTGCACCGGACATAAGGTCCATACCTGTCATAAGGATAGTAAAACCAAGAAGAATAACACCAATGTTCTTTTTCTTTTCCTGTTTTGCTGCCATGTAGAGCAGAATGCCGATAAAAGCAAGGATAGGAGCAAAGGAGGATGGCTTCATCAGTGTCATAAAAAAGCTGTCACCCTGAATACCGGAAAGTGACAAAATCCAAGCTGTAACTGTTGTACCAACATTGGCACCCATAATAATACCGATTGCCTGACGCAATGTCATAAAACCGGAGTTAACAAAACCAACAACCATAACTGTTGTGGCAGAAGAAGACTGAATGATTGCAGTTACAACAAGACCGAGAATAAAGCCTTTAAGTGGACTGGAAGTAAGTTTTTCAAGAATGGAGTGCAGCTTGCTGCCTGCCTGTTTTTCCAAAGCTTTGCCCATAACATCCATACCATAAAGGAACAGGGCAAGACCGCCTAACAATGTGAATACATTAAAAATACTCATAATATTTTCCTCAAATTATTTTTTAAACCATATTTTTTACATTAACAAGTTTAATATACCAATGTAAATGCTTAATGCACGGTTTTGTAAAGTTTGTGTAAAATTCACAGCCGAAACAACAGAAAGACAGTGAACAGATATTATGAGCTGAAAATAAAAATCCGACAGAATATTTCTGTCGGATTTTCTGTGTGTTGTTATATTATTTTACTGATTGTACATATTCAGCTTTGGCACATAAATGTCAGTATCGATTGTTTCGCTGTTGTACATTACAAGCACGTGGTCATATTCATTTTCAAGCATAAGCTGTCTTACGCTGGAAGAATGGAAACGCAGGTCAATTACATCAACCTGTTCAAAATCACCTGTAAGAAATGGAACAAAACAGTTTGCATAACTGTCCTTAATTACCAGTATTTTACCTTCGCCATCACCCTTAATGGTGCTGAAACCGTTGTTGCCCTGCAAAAACATAGCGTATTTGTCACGGACTTCAAGTTTTGAATAATCGTAAATCGGGGATACAGTGCCCATAATTTCAATTTCGCTGTCATTTTCAATGTAGGTCATAACATCGGGTTTTACATTAAAGTTTTTGGATTTTGAATAATGTGTACCCAAAAAGTTTTCAACCTCCACAAATGTAAACTCATCAGCACTGCGGGGGGACAAACCGTTTGAAGTCATAAAATCAGTATAGGCATAGTATGCACCAAGGCTTGTCCAGTGGTGGTCGGTTCTGTAATAGATATACTCATCATTGTGAGTTTTGAGTGTATCAGTCACATCCAGCAGGTTTTCATTACCAACAAGATTTTTCAGCTGACCGATAACAACAGTTGCATCGTTTACAGGAGAGGCGGGTTTAACCTTGTCTGTCATAACGGAAGGTGCAGTTGGCACCAGCATAACGTCTATGTCAAATTCAGGGTTGTTTGCAACAAAAGCGCCGATAGCATTTACATTTTTATCACGCTGTGTTGTATCGGCAGCAAGCACTTTTGTGAACAGATAACCGTCGTCACCATATACAATGCCGTTGTTTTCTCCTTTGCCGAGAACAGATTCGCTTATACTTTTAAGACTTATCCAGCTGTTTCTTACGATAAAATGGTCTTCGGTGAAATCTTCAATTTTAGGCGTGTATTCATTGTTGATGAGTGATTTAAGGCTGAAAGCAGGGAATTTTGCAAGATCTCTGTTTTCAAGTTCTGATGTTTCATACTGAGGTGAGAAGAGGTCAACCACACTGAGTGCATACAAAAATACCGCAAAAAAGATTACAAGCGGGTATTTTTTTAAATTTTTAAACAAATTTTTCATTTAAAATTACCTCCCGCTAAAATCTGAAATAGATAAATGGATTGTAGGTTGAATCCACAAGATAAGCAATTGACAAAAGCATAATAGCTGTAAGCAATGGAATCATTACAAAATTGTTATCTTTGAATTTGTCGTGGAATTTTGTAGTAAGTGGGGTAGAGCAAAGAATACCAATAACAATGGAAACAATATAGCTGCCAAAATAATAGCCAAATCTGGCATCAGGTGTAAAGCTGAACAGTGTAACAATAAAGCTGCCCAGTGTAGGCAGGTCTGTAATGTAGAAAATTGCCCAACCGATTAAGAAACCAAGAATGGTGTACATTCTTGCAAAAACAGGGTGTTTCTGCAGAAATTTAAGCAAAAATACTTTTTCAACAGCAAGGAGCATAAAGTAGTACAAGCCCCAAAGCATAAAGTTCCAGTCTGCACCGTGCCAGAACCCTGTGAGGAACCACACAACGAGCATATTGAGAATCTGTCTTTTAAGACCTTTTCTGTTGCCTCCGAGAGGAATATATACATATTCCCTGAACCATCCGCTCAAAGTCATATGCCAGCGGCGCCAGAATTCTGTAATGCTCTTGGAAATATATGGAAGATTAAAGTTCTGTGGAAAATCGAAGCCCAGCATTTTGCCAAGACCGATTGCCATAAGGGAATAACCAGAAAAGTCAAAATAAATCTGCAAAGCATAAGCGACAATACCAAGCCATGCAAGGGGGGTACCCACAGCAAAACCCATTGTTTCAATGTCTGTCCACAAAGCACCGACATTGTTTGCAATGAGCACCTTTTTGCCCATACCAAGGATAAACCATTTGATACCTTCGTTTATGCCGTCAAGTGTAATTCTGCCCTCATAGGTGTTGAGCTTTTCGTTGATATCTGTGTATTTGACAATAGGGCCTGCAATAAGCTGCGGGAACATTGTAACAAAGGCAGAAAAGTTTATGATGTTTTTTTCTGCAGCAACCTTGCCTCTGTAAACATCAATAGTATAACTCATTGTCTGGAAGGTATAAAAACTTATACCCAAAGGCAGAGTTATATGCAAAAGCGGGATATTTGTTCCAAAGAAATTGTTGATATTTACAATAAAGAAATCGGTGTATTTAAAGAAAAGCAGACAGCCCAGGTTAAATACCATTGAGCAGGCAAGGCATATCTTTTTTATTTTCTGATTGTCACGGTTTCTTTCAATTGTTCTGGAAGAGAAAAAGTCCACAACTGTACTTGCTATCATAATAGGAAAGTACTTAACCTCACCCCAGGAATAAAATATCAGGCTGACAATTGTGATAATACCGTTTTTGTATTTGTAGGGCACAATGTAATATATAAGTAAAACCACAGGTAAAAACCTGAACAGAAAAAATATATTACTGAAAATCAAAATCTGGTCCTCCGGATTTATAAACTATAAAAAAGTCGGAGTCGCTTATAACTCCGACTTTTTATTTATTCAAATAAAATTATTTGAAAGCTTCGTCAATTGCTGCATCAACTGGAACGTAAGCAGCGTCAACGCCTTCGTCTTCAACAACTATTGCGTCGCCAAGAATTGCAAGAACAACGTAGTTGCCTTTTACAACAACTCTGCCAGCTTTTGCTTTTTCGTACTGTGGTGCGAGATAAAGTTCAAACTGAGCTGCAACATTGTCTCTGTATGCTTCAAGAGCTGTTTTAACAACATCAACTTTACCTTCAGCTGCTTCGATAACGATAAGGCGGTCAGCAGAAACGTTTGCCATGCTGTATTTGCCTGCCCAGCTTGCCATGTCTTCTGCATTGATGCCAACCATCATTGTGAGTTCTTCTTCTGTAAGGTCGCCTGCCATTGCAACAGGAACAGCTGCGTCAATTTTGGAAACGATTTCGTTAACATCATAAGATGCTGTTGCTTCGTTGCCGCCGCAAGCTGTGAAGAGGGACATAGAAAGGGCAAGAGCCATAATTACGGATAATACTTTTTTCATGTTTTAACCTTTTACTCCTATTATTGAAAATTGGTAGCTTTTCTTAAGCATTATTATGATATCATAATAATTTGCTTAGTCAATCAAAAAGTAAAAAATTCACTTATTTTTTACTTTTCTGCAATAAATTCATCAACCAGTACTAAAGTTGTGTCACCACTCTGAACATTTGGTACAATGCTTGTAAGCAGTGTTTTAAAACTGCCGGTGGACTGTGTTGCACCTGCAACAACATCAACTGCGCTGATTTTGCCGCTTTCAAGGAACTGATTGATAAGGTCTGAATTGTATTTTGCAGGATATGTACCTACGATTGGTTCCATTTCGTTTTTATAGATTTCACTTTCACTTTTAAGGGAACCGTCTTCCATGTTTACTGCATCAAAAACCAATTCTGTAATTTCGCCGTTTTCAACAGTGATTTCAATATAATCTTTCCAGCCGTAAACATCAAAGTCTTTGTATTCAGCACGGTAGGTACCGTCCTGAAGGTTTGTAAATGCATCGCTGGCACATGCAGTAAGTGCAAAAATGCACATTATGCAAACAGCGATAAGTCTTGTGAATTTTTTCATATAAATAACATCCTTAAATATACATTTTAAAGGGAAATAATCCCGAAAGTCTTTACCCAAGAGACTTTTAAACGCATCTTCACATAATGAGATACGGTATCATTATATAAAATACTGTATAATTTGTCAAACAAACTCGCATTTGTTCATAATTTGTTTACATATTTTTATAGGTATAAAAAAATATATATTCTATTGACATTATCAGTTTAACCTTTTAAAATATAATAATGCGTAACTATGTATTGATATACTGCATTGATATACTGCGGGAAAAGTTGCAGCAGTTACAGTACAGTTATTTACAAAAAATCACACCATTCAGGGTGTATATTATTCTGCAGAAAGGAAACGTCTATGTCACGAAACAAAACAAAAAAAATGACAACAATAGCAATGCTGTTTGCACTTGCAATTGTACTGTCTTTTGTTGAAAGTCTCATAGCGCCTATATTTGCCCTTCCGCCGGGTGTCAAACTTGGTCTTGGTAACATTGTGGTTATGTACTGCATGGTTTATCTTGGATTTTCCAGTGCTGTACAGGTTTCCGCACTCAAAGGGTTCTTTTCCTTCCTTACAAGAGGGTTTACTGCGGGGGTACTCAGTTTTACAGGCGGTATTTTTTCCGTTGTAATAATGTTTTTGCTGCGCAAAGCATTCAAAGACAAAATCAACTATTATACACTGTCTGTGTTTGGTGCCCTGTTCCACAACATCGGTCAGCTTACAGCGTTTTCTTTAATGTTCCAGAACGCTGCACCGCTTGCTTATCTGCCGGTGCTTACAGTTTCAGCGGTTGTTATGGGTCTTGTGACAGGTGCAACCTTAAAGGTTGTTATTCCTGCACTTAAAAGACTTTGATTTATAAAAAATTTTAAGGAGATAGATTAAAATGACAATTAAACCATTGTTTGACAAAGTTGTTCTTCAGAAACCAGAAAAGAAAGAAACAACAAAAAGCGGCATTATCCTTGCTGCTGCAGCAAAGGAAGAACCAGAATTCCTCGAAGTTATCGCAGTAGGTGACGGTGCAGTTGTTGAAGGTGTAAAACAGCCAATGATTGTTAAAGTTGGTGACAAAGTTCTGCTTGGCAAACTTGCAGGTACACAGGTTGAAATCGACAAAAAAGAATACACAATTGTTTCTCAGGAAGAAATCCTTGCAATTGTTGAATAATAAAAGGGAGATAACTACAAATGGCTAAAATTATTGTTTACGGTCAGGAAGCACGTGAAAGCCTTCAGAAAGGTATTGACACTCTTGCCAACACAGTAAAAATCACACTTGGTCCAAAAGGCAGAAACGTGGTACTTGAAAGAAAATTCGGTTCACCACTGGTAACAAACGACGGTGTTACAATTGCTAAAGAAATCGAAATCGGTGACCCACTTGAAAATATGGGTGCACAGATGCTTCGTGAAGTTGCTACAAAAACAAATGATGCTGCAGGTGACGGTACAACAACAGCTACTGTTCTTGCACAGAGCCTTGTAAAAGAAGGTATGAAAAACGTTGCAGCAGGTGCAAACCCAATGGATATCAAACGCGGTATGGCAAAAGCATGTGAAGCAGCTACAAAAGCAATTATCGCAAACAGCCAGGAAGTTAGCGGTTCTGCTGACATTGAAAGAGTTGCAACAGTTTCCGCACAGGACAACTATGTTGGTAAACTTATTGCAGAAACAATGGAAAAAGTTGGCAAGGAAGGCGTTATCACAATCGAAGAATCCAGAACAGCTGAAACATTCTCTGAAGTTGTTGAAGGTATGCAGTTTGAACGCGGCTACCTCACACCATACATGGTAACAGACACAGATAAAATGGAAGCTGTTATCGATGATGCACTTATCCTTGTTACAGATAAAAAGATTTCCAACATTCAGGAAATTCTTGGTCTTCTTGAAGAAGTTATCCAGACAGGTAAAAAACTTGTTATCGTTGCTGAAGATATCGAAGGCGAAGCACTCAACACACTTATTGTTAACAAACTCCGTGGTGTATTTACATGTGTTGCAGTTAAAGCACCTGGTTTCGGTGACAGAAGAAAAGAAATGCTTCAGGATATTGCTTGCCTCACAGGCGGTGTTGTTGTAAGCGAACAGACAGGCTACGACCTCAAAGAAGCAACAGTTGAAATGCTCGGTCGTGCAAGACAGGTTAAAATTACAAAAGAAACAACAACAATTGTTGACGGCGGTGGTTTCAAAGAAGATATTCAGGCAAGAGTTGCACAGCTCCGTGCGCAGATGGAAATCACAACATCTGACTTTGACAAGGAAAAACTTCAGGAACGCATTGCAAAAATTGCAGGCGGTGTAGCTGTGCTTAAAGTAGGTGCTGCAACAGAAGTTGAAATGAAAGAAAAGAAACTGCGTATCGAAGACGCTCTTGCTGCGACAAAAGCTGCAGTTGAAGAAGGCATCGTTGCAGGCGGCGGTACAGCACTTATCAATGCAATTCCTGCAGTTAAAGAACTCAGCGAAACACTTGCAGGTGACGAAAAAACAGGTGCAAACATTGTTCTCAGAGCTCTGGAAGAACCAGTACGCCAGATTGCTGCAAACGCAGGTCTTGAAGGCAGTGTTATCATTGACAAAATCATCACATCCGGTAAAGTTAACTACGGCTTCAACGCTCAGACAGAAGTTTACTGCGATATGATTGAAGAAGGCATTGTTGACCCTACTAAAGTTACACGTTCTGCACTTCAGAATGCAACAAGTGTTGCTGCTATGGTGCTCACAACAGAATCCCTTGTTGTTGATGAACCTGAAAAAACTCCTGATCCTGCTCAGAACATGAACCCAATGTATTAATTGAAATTAAAAACTCTGCACAGAGCGTTTCTGTGCAGAGTTTTTGTAAATAATTGTAATTTTGTATTTTTGTTAACAATTTCGCAACAATTTAAATAAACAATAGTGTTATCATAATATAGGTATATAGTTTTGAAAACTATATAAAAAAGTGTGTGAAAACATGTTAATATATTGAGAGGAATAAAAATGAACAAGAATGTTGTACTGCTTGCAGAGACGGGCTCTGATATTACACCGGAAATCGCAGCAAAATATGGAATTTATATTGTACCGATGCATGTTCAGCTTGGCAATATAACAAAGGATGACGGAACTTTTCCGCCTGAAGAAGTTTGTGAATATTACGAAAAAACAGGTGAAGTTCCAAAGACAAGCGGCTCTACACCTGAAGACTTTGAAATTATTCTTAACAGAATTCATGCAGAACATCCCGATAAACACATTTTCTACCTTGCTTATTCTGCAGTTACAACCTGTTCATATCACAGTTGCTGCATTGCAAGTGAAGAAAGAGATTATGTAACCTGTTTTGACACAAAGCAGGTATCTGTCGGTCAGGCTGCATTTGTAATTGAAGTTGCAGAATATCTCAATGCCAATCCTGATGCAGCAATTGAGCAGGCAGTTGCATTTGCACAGTCTCTTATGAGCAAAGTTCACATGGCGTTTATTCCTGAAAATCTTGACTATCTCCGTGCAGGAGGTCGCGTAAGCAATGTTGCAGCAATTATCGGTAACCTTATCGGTCTGCATCCGTGTATCGAAATTGAAGACGGATATCTCCTTGCCAAAAAGAAATACCGCGGCTCATTTACACGCGTACTGCCACAGCTTATAAAGGAACACAGTGAAAAATTTAATCTCTGCAAAGATAAAATTTACTTTATCTGGACTCCTGGTTTCAGCGATGAACTTAAGGAAATTGTTGACAATACAGCAAAAGAACTTGGCTACAGACAGATTATCTGGATGAAAACAGGCTGTGTAATCACTTGTCACGGTGGCAAAGGTGCATTTGGTGTAGTTGGTTTTAACTGATAGTTATATGTAAACAAAAATCCACCGATGATTGATTTCATCGGTGGATAAGTTTTTATTAAGAAAGATTTATTGATTGTCAACTATAATTGTCTGTGTATTGTATGCAAAATCTGTTCCGTTTGATTCTACAACATCCATAATCATATACTGAATTTCTTCTTTAAGGGCAAAATAATCTGCAGCGCCTGTCAGATAAGTGTGATACTGCACCACAATGTCAAGGCTGGAAGCATTGAAGTTGTCAAACCATACCATTATATTGTCTTTTTTGATGGAATCATAAGACATAAGTCTGGTTTTGATATCATCGCAGATTTTCTGCAGGGTTTCTTTTCTTGTGGAATATACAAGACCAATTGTTATTCTTGTTTTTCTCACATTCATTTTGGCCCAGTTTGTAACACTGTCACCGCCAAGTTTTGAGTTGGGAACAGAAATGAGGGCGTTGTCAAATGTCCTTATTCTGCAGGAACGGAAACTCATTTCTTCCACAATACCTTCCATACCGCCAACACTTATCCAGTCACCGATTGCAAAAGGTTTGTCAAAAAGAATTACAATGCCGGAAAACAGGTTGCTTGCAGTATCCTGTGCAGCCAGGGCAAGAATAACACCGCCAAGACCAAGGCTGGCAAGAAGACCTGTTACATCAAAACCTACTTCTTTGAGAATAATTGCACAAACAAGGAACATAACAATAATTTTGCCTATTTTGATGAAAAACGTAAGTATTGTTCTGTTTTCACTGTTTTCAAATCTTTTTGAAAAATACTGAATACTGTCAACAAGGTTAACAGCAAGCATACCGACAATGGCAATTATGGCGATGCGATAAACTTTAACTGCAAAAGCATCAATAACAGCTGCAAGGGCAGGGCTGAATGGTAAAATAAGCACAGCTGCAAGCAGACCGGTTAACTGGATAAACAGCTTTACAGGTTTTGCAAGGCTTTTGCTGATTGCTTTTTTGATATTGGCGTCCTGGTTTTTAAACAGTTTTTGGGTAATAACATCAGATTTCTTGCTGAGAAGATTGCCGATGCTGCCGGACACAACACAAACAACAGCAGCGATAACAATATAAACAAGTACTCCGGGAAGTGCGGTATAACCGAAAATTTTCAAATAAACATTTTCTAAAAAATTCATAGTAAAAATACCTCCAGAAATATTTTATCAGCAAAGAAAAGATATATCAATAAAAGATCGTGTTTTTCACAAATATGTATATAAAACAGGTTGACAATTGTGTATGTTATATATATTATATTAGTGTAAAGTCTGTTTCAGGGCGAGGTGCAATTCCTCACCGGTGGTATAGCCCACGACCGCTTTTAGCGCTGATTTGGTGAAATTCCAAAGCCGACGGTATAGTCCGGATGAAAGATGCAGCTTGTTTTGTATGATTTAAAGCCCTGATTGTTCTACAGTCAGGGTTTTTGTTTTCGAAAGCTAACACTCTAAAAACAGACCTCTAATTATTATTTTACGGAGGCTTTCCAGATGAAAAAAAGAACAGATACCAGAAAATTGACATCAGTTGCAATGCTTTCTGCAGTTTCAACAGTGCTTATGTTTTTCAGCTTTAATGTACCGCTTATGCCAAGCTTTATAAAAATGGACCTGTCGGAACTTCCAGCACTTATTGCAGCATTCACATTCGGCCCGGTTTCAGGTGTGGCGGTATGCTTTATCAAAAACCTTGTAAATGTATTTTTTACAACAACAGGCGGTGTGGGTGAACTTTCCAACTTCCTGCTTGGTACAATGTTTGTGGCACCTGCAGGGTTCATCTATCAGAAAATGAGAACCAAAAAAGGAGCAATGATTGCATCTGTTATCGGCGCGGCAACAATGGCAGTGCTTTCAATTTTTACAAACTACTACATCACATATCCTGTATATGCAAATCTTATGGCTCCAATGGAAGCTATCATCGGTGCATACAGAGCAATCAACCCTAATGTTGAAACACTCATTGATGCACTTGTATGGTTCAATATGCCATATACATTTATCAAAGGTATGCTCAGCGTAGTAATTACAATGCTCATCTATAAACCGCTTGCACCGATACTTCGTGGTAAAAAGCACTAAAAAAACAGTTGACAAATTATACATAATGACGTATAATACTATTCGCAAATTGAATTTAACTTATTAAGAGAGACAGAGGGAATTGGCCCAGTGAAGTCCGGCAACCTGCATTAAGCAAGGTGCTAAATCCAACGGTAAAAAACCGAGAGATAAGTATTTACAGCTCACAGGTTTTTGCCTGCGAGCTTTTTTATTGTTTAAAAGTTAAGTTCTACATACACATTGTTATTATTCAAAAGGAGAAAAGATTATGGCAAAAATGTTATTCACATCTGAATCTGTAACTGAAGGTCATCCTGATAAAATTGCTGACCAGATTTCCGACGCAGTACTTGACGCTATCCTTGCAAAAGACCCTAACGGCCGTGTTGCATGCGAAACAACAGTTACAACAGGTATGGTTTTCTGTATGGGTGAAATCACAACAAACTGTTATGTTGATTTTCCAAAAATCGCAAGAAAAGTAGTTGAAGAAATTGGCTACACACGTGCAAAATTCGGCTTTGACAGCGAAACAGTTGCTGTTCTTACAGCTATTGATGAACAGTCTGCTGACATTGCATTGGGCACAAATGACACAGTTGGCGGTGCTGGCGACCAGGGTATGATGTTCGGTTTTGCTTGTGACGAAACACCTGAACTTATGCCAATGCCAATCTCTCTTGCACACAAACTTGCAAAGAGACTTTCTGAAGTAAGAAAAACAGGCGTTGTTGATTACCTCAGACCAGACGGTAAAACACAGGTTACAATCGAATACAACGACGGTGTTCCAACAAGAGTTGATACAGTTGTTCTTTCCACACAGCATGGTCCTGAAGCAACACATGAACAGATTGAAAAAGATATGATTGAACATGTTATCAAACCAATCATTCCTGCACATCTTCTTGATGAAAACACAAAATATCATATCAACCCAACAGGCCGTTTTGTTGTAGGTGGCCCACAGGGTGACTCCGGTCTTACAGGCAGAAAAATCATCGTTGATACATACGGCGGTTACGCACGTCACGGCGGCGGTGCATTCTCCGGCAAAGACCCAACAAAAGTTGACCGCAGTGCTGCATACGCTGCAAGATATGTTGCTAAAAACATTGTAGCAGCTGGTCTTGCTAAAAAATGCGAAGTTCAGATTGCTTACGCTATCGGCGTTGCAGAACCTGTTTCTGTTCTTGTTGACACATTCGGCACAAGCACAATCAGCGAAGAAAAAATCTCTGAAGCAGTAAGCAAAGTATTTGACCTTCGCCCACAGGCAATTATTGAAACACTTGATCTCAGAAAACCAATCTACCGTCAGCTTGCAGCTTATGGTCATATCGGTCGTGAAGACCTTGGTGTTAACTGGGAAAAAACAGACAAAGTGGAAGCTTTGCTGGCAGCAGTTAAATAATTTAACAAGTTTACCGCAGACTTTACCGTCTGCGGTTTTTTGTTGCATAAAACAGTGTTTAAATATATACTGTCAGTGAGGCTCCTGCTGTTAAGGAGTTCCACCAAAGGCGGTGAGAGAAAACACTGAGGAATGAAAGGTCTGATATGATTAATACAGTTATTACAGCAATTGTCGTTTTTATTGTCACAAATATTGATGATTTGCTTATCGATACAGTATTTTTTGCGCAGGCAGATGACAAAAACAAAACAAAGGCTGTTGTGCTTGGTAAATATCTTGGTATTGGCTTTATCACATTTGCAAGCTGTCTGTGTGCTGTTGTTCTGCAATCTGTTGTGCAGAAATATCTTTCGCTTCTTGGTATTGTTCCAATCATACTGGGTATAAAAATATGGCTTGATAAAGGCAATGATGATAAAACTGATACCGTATACAGCGGTAAAAGTCTGCTTGTTACAGTTGCCCTTGTCACAATTTCATCAGGCGGAGACAATTTTGGCGTATATATCCCATTGTTTACAGTTTTCAGTACATTACAATTTGTGCTTACTGTGGCAGTGTTTGCAGTGCTTATTGCACTGTGGTGTATACTGGCAAAAAGGATTTCGGAATTTCCGGTATTTAAAAGTATTTTGCTGAAATATAAAGAAATTATTGTTCCGATAGTCCTGGTATTGCTTGGAATAAGTATACTTACAGGGGCTTTTGTATAACTTGAAACACAATGTAAAGTGTAAGTTGACATATTTCCACCTGCAATATGTAGACATTTAAAATTTGATAGTTATACTGTTTTACAAGAGGTGATATATATGACTTTTGGCAAAAAAATATCAGAACTGCGCAAAGCAGCAGGGCTTTCGCAGGAACAGTTCGGAGAAATGTTCGGTGTTTCAAGACAGTCAGTTTCTAAATGGGAATCGGACCAGACACTGCCTGAACTTGCAACAATTATTAAAATAGCAGACTTTTTCAGCATATCATTAGACGAACTGCTTTGCAGGGAAAATGTAAAAATTCAGGAGACGGAAAAGGTATTCAAAAAAACAGTAAAAAGCAATCAGCAATTCAGGCTTGGCTGCATGTTGATGTTTACCGGTCTGGTATTGACCTGTGTGCTTATGTATGTACAAAAAGATATGATAACATTTTGGGGAAATCCGTTAAGAATGCTTGTAAAGACAGGAGAATGGACCGACTGGTTAATATATCTGCTTGTTTTATGGCCGGTTTTCAATGGATTTGGCATATGCTGGACAGCAATATATTCAAAAGATTAATTATAAAAGAGCGGAAGTTCCGCAATGTCATTAAGTTAACAAAAAATATGTCATTCTGAGGCATTTATGCCGAAGAACCTCCCGGTTTATAGGAACAGGGAGATTCTTTGCTACACTCAGAATGACATTTTAATTTATTATATTATGCAGATTTTATTGCATTCTCTTAACTCAATACCATTGGAAAGTTCCGTTATTTTTGTTTTTTTACAGCTGTTTTGCAAATTTTATTGTGAATTAAGTGGAATTGATGATATGTTTTGTGATATAATTAAAATATTAAATTGCGTAATAAAGAAAAGGTGATTTATTGTGAATAAAAAATATGATTATCTTATTGTAGGTGCAGGTCTTTATGGTGCGGTTTTTGCATATGAAGCAAAAAAAGCGGGAAAAACTTGTCTGGTAATAGATAAACGCAGACATATAGCAGGAAATATCTATACATATGAATGTGAAGGCATAAATGTTCATCAGTATGGTGCACATATCTTCCATACCAACAACAGGCAGGTTTGGAACTATGTAAATCAGTTTGCAGAGTTCAACCGCTATACCAACAGCCCGGTTGCAAACTATAACGGAGAAATTTACAACCTGCCTTTCAACATGAATACCTTTAACAAAATGTGGGGTGTTATCACTCCGCAGCAGGCTGCAGAAAAAATTGAACAGCAGAGAAAAGAAGCAGGCATAACAGAACCTGAAAATCTTGAAGAACAGGCAATAAGCCTTGTTGGCACAGACATATACGAAAAACTTATCAAGGGTTATACACAGAAACAGTGGGGCAGACCTTGCAATGAACTTCCGTCTTTTATTATCAAACGCCTTCCTGTACGCTTCACATATGACAACAACTATTTCAATGCTTTGTATCAGGGCATACCTGTTGGGGGCTACACCAATATGGTGAAAAATATGCTGGAAGGTACAGAAATTAAGCTTGGTGTAGATTATCTTGAAAACAGGGAAGAACTGAACAAAATTGCAGAAAAAATAGTTTATACCGGCCCTGTTGATGAATATTTTGGTTATTGTTTAGGTGCATTGCAGTACCGAAGCGTACGTTTTGAAACAGAAACTCTTGATATGGACAACTATCAGGGCAATGCGGTTGTTAACTACACTGATGCAGAAACCCCATATACCCGAATTATCGAGCATAAACATTTCGAATTCGGCACACAGCCAAAAACAATTATCAGCCGCGAATACAGTGCAGAATGGAAACAGGGTGATGAACCGTATTATCCTGTAAATGATGATGCAAACGGTGCATTGTATGCAAAATATAAAGAACTTGCTGATAAGGAAGCAAATGTGATTTTTGGCGGACGTCTTGGCGAATATAAATATTACGATATGGACAAGGTTATTGAGGTTGCACTGGATGTTGCAGCAAAGGAACTTTGTAAATAAGGCATGATATATATTTTCAGACAGTAAATATACTTGAGATTAAGCATATGATTTAATATTATAAATTATCAGAATAATCGTTTAACAGGAGAAAACAATGAAAACAACATTATTGATTATGGCTGCAGGCATCGGTTCCCGCTATGGCGCCGGCATCAAACAACTTGCACAGGTTGGTCCTACAGGCGAAATTATTATGGACTATTCCATTTACGATGCAATCAAAGCGGGTTTTAACAAAATTGTGTTTATTATCCGCAAAGATATTGAAGAAGATTTTAAGCAGATTATCGGTGAAAGAATTGAAAAAATCTGCAATGAAATCGGAGTAGAAGTTGATTATACATTCCAGTGTCTGGAAAATATTCCTGAAGGCATAAAAGTTCCTGAAGGCAGAACAAAACCATGGGGTACAGGCCACGCAGTGCTTGCTGCAAAGGATATTGTAAAAGAACCTTTTGCTGTTATCAATGCTGATGACTATTACGGCAAGGAAGCATTTACAAAAATTCACGATTTTCTGGTAAGTGATCAGCTTAAAGCAAATGCATTCTGCATGGCAGGATTTATACTTAAAAACACTCTCAGCGACAACGGCGGCGTTACAAGAGGTATCTGTCAGGTTGATGACAACGGATATCTTACCGATGTTGTTGAAACATCCGATATTGTAAAGGTTGGCAATGGTGCACAGACAAAAGGCGTGGAAGTTGATGTGGAAAGCCTTGTTTCTATGAATATGTGGGGGCTTTCTCCTGAATTTATGGATATGCTGGTAACAGGTTTTGATGAGTTTTTTAAAACTGTGGATGCAAATCCTCTTAAAGCGGAATACCTTCTTCCAATTTATATAGGACAACTTTTAAGGGAAAACAAGGTTTCTGTAAAGGTCCTTTCCACAAAAGATACCTGGTTTGGTGTTACATATCAGGAAGATAAGGATTATGTGGTAGGCGAGTTCAGAAAACTTATTGAAGCCGGTGTTTACAAAGCAGACCTGTTCAGCGATTTATAATAACAAAAATAAAGGTTTGGGTATCATGTGATACTCAAACCTTTTTGTTTATATAAATTTGCCGGTGTATAAATGCTGTATTTTTATCCGTGATTGTCAACAATCAGCATGTTCATCTTCTGCCAGCGTTTAAGTTCCTTGTTTGTGAAAAGCAGATGCTGTTTAAGATCTTCAGTAGCTTCCTGAGGTGTAAGCGTAACCAGACATTTGAATGCGCAAGGGCTGAGGTCGGCACTGGAAATTCCGCACAGCAGACCTTCGGTAAAGTCTCGCAGCTCAAGAGGATTAAAAATATACAGAAGGTCTTCCTCCAGCTTGTTGTACTGGTTTACAAAGGAAAAACGGATTAGAGTGTCGCTGTAAAGCACCTTGCCGCTGTAATAAACTTCGCTTACACGGCCTGTAGGGGTAACGGAACGTATGGAAAGTGAAGCCTCAAAACAACCGTCGTTTTCAGCGTTTTTGTGCACGTCAATAATACCGTCTTTAAGTCGGTTGTATCTTCCGTCATAAAAATAAAAATACAGTCTTTCGGCGTGGAAAAACGGACTTCTGCCACTGTAGTCAACAGTTACACAGGGTTTGCTTTTCTGTGGACGATAGTCGGTCAGCTGGTTTAAATCAACGTCAAGTGCACTGCTTATGTCATATAATGTTTCTATATCCAGCGTTATTTCTCCTGTTTCGTACTTGCTTACAGTGGCACGGCTTTTATGTATTGCATCAGCCAGCTGCTGCAGTGTAAGACCTTTCATTCTTCTGTAGTTTCTCACGCGGGAACCAATGTGAACATTTATTTCATTCATTGTGAAAATCCTCAAAAAGTTTCGTTAAAATATACATTTTACTAAATTTAACAATGTTGCAGTTATAGTTGGTAATAATATGCTATTAATTCTATCATAAAGAAACTTAAAATGTCAAAAGTTTCTTTTTAAGAAACAAGCGCCGATTTGTTTTAACCTCTTTTTTGCTATATAATCTAACCCATATTTTGATATAAACTGAAAGAGGAAAAATTATGGAAACAAAAAACAAAGGTGTTTTCACAGGCTCAATCGGGTTTGTGCTGGCCGCAGCAGGAAGCGCGGTAGGGGTAGGCAATATATGGCGTTTTCCTTATCTTGCAGCAAGAGACGGCGGAGGTCTTTTTATCCTTGTTTATCTGGTGCTTGTTGTAACATTTGGCTTTTCTTTGCTTGTAACCGATATCGCAATCGGTCGAAAAACCGGCAAAAATGCTCTGGAAGCCTTTGGTGAAATCGATAAAAAATGGGATTTCCTTGGCAAAATCACTTTTGTTATCCCTGCAATAATTATGACATATTACGGTGTTATAGGCGGATGGGTGCTTAAATACTTTGTTGATTTTGTAACGGGTAACGCTGCAGAAACAGCACAGGACGGTTATTTCACAGGTTTTATAACAAGTCAGATTTCACCGATAGTATATATGCTGATATTTATGGCATTCACATCCCTTGTAGTGTATGCAGGTGTTGATAAAGGTATCGAAAAGTTTTCAAAACTTGTTATGCCCGGGCTTATTTTTATGGTAATCGGCATTGCTGTGTTCTCTCTTACACTCAGACATACAGATGCAAACGGCGTTACCCGCACAGGTATGCAGGGTCTTGCTGTTTATCTCATTCCTGACTTTACAGGGCTTACAGCTTCAAAATTTCTCAATATCCTGCTTGATGCAATGAGTCAGCTGTTCTTTTCGCTCAGTGTTTCTATGGGCATTATGATTACATACGGTTCATATGTTAAAAAAGAGGTTGACCTTAATAAATCCATCACTCAGATAGAAATTTTTGACACAGGGGTTGCACTGCTTGCAGGTGTAATGATTATTCCGGCAGTTTATGTGTTTATGGGCAAAGAGGGAATGACTTCAGGTCCAAGCCTTATGTTTATCGCACTGCCCAAAGTTTTTCAGGCTATGGGTACTGCCGGCACAATAGTAGGTATTATATTTTTTGTTATGGTTGCTTTTGCAGCACTTACTTCCTGTGTTTCAATTATGGAAACCTTGGTTGCAGGCTGTATGAGTATGTTTAAATCCGACCGCAAAAAGACAAGTCTTGTAATTGCTGTTATATATGCAGTTCTGGCTGCGGTTATATGCCTTGGCTACAATGTGTTTTACTTTGAAGTTACCTTGCCGAACGGTGCTGCACAGCAGCAGCTGCTGGATGTGATGGACTATATCAGCAACAGTTTCCTTATGCCGCTTATTGCTCTTATTACAAGCATTTTTGTCGGCTGGGTTATCAAACCAAAATGGATTAGTGACGAAATGCAGTTTAACGGCGAAAACTTCGGTAGAAAAAATATGTATACCATTATGGTAAAATACATAACTCCTGTTATTATGGCTGTCCTGTTTGTACAGTCAACAGGGATTCTCAATATGATTGTCAATATATTCAAATAAAAAACAGGGTGTTCCGTAAAAACGGAACACCCTGAGATATTTTATCAGTATATTTCTTTTTCAACTACACATTCATTTTTGATTTTGCTCACAAGAAACTGCAGTCCGTCAACAACATGTGGGCGGATGTCGCCGCCGATAAGCACATACATAATGTCGTCACCAACATTGAGCATTCCTTCGTTTATCCACACTTTTATATAAAGCACGCCAGGCTGCTTGTAAGCTTCGGCAATTGCATTTTCAAGTTTTTTCTTATCGTAGGAAAAATCCATTCCCACAACAGGTTTTGTATTTTCTTCGTTATAACGCACTTTGGCCTTTGCGGTTTCTCTCACAACACCGTTGTGAACAAGATACATACCCACATTTGGTGCACTTGGATGGGCTTTGGCTTCTTTAAGCCAATCGTTTATTGATGGAGGTGTTTTGTTCATAATAGTTCTCCTGTGTTTTTAATTATGTACTTATGATAATATATTTGGGATGATAAAATCAATACAGCTAAAAAAGTATTTACTGATTTTCTTTAAAATATTGCAGTTATGGTATATAATTAGCACTATAGAGGATGAACGGAATGAAAATAATTAAAAGATTGCGTCTATTGACTGTTATCTTGATGATATCTGTGATACTGATATCCTGTAATACTGAAAATACAGATAAATCAATTTCTGACAAAACATCATCAGAAAATAAAAAAACATATACAGAAAAGATTGATAATACATTTCCTTTGCTTATAGGAAAAAACAATGAAAAGATAGCTGAGTATATAGAGATAACAGCTAAAGAATAAATACATATAAGTTATATTAGGGAGAATTTATGTCTACAGATAAAATAAAACAGGAAAATATAGCCGTAACTCTTGTAAAATTCTGTACGCCGCTTATTTTGACAGGTATACTTCAGCAGCTTTACAACTGGGTAGATGCTTTTATTGTGGGCAATGTTATCGGTGAAAATGCACTTGCAGCGGTAGGTGCAGTAAGTTCCATAAACAGCTTTTACATCATGGCAATAACAGGTTTTACAACCGGTCTTGCAATACTGACTGCACAAAAATTCGGCAGTGGTGATACAAAAGAGGTAAACCGCATTCTTTCCACATTTGTAATTGTTCTGGGAACAGTGGTAACTATAATAGCAGTTATTGCTTTTTTTGCAGCAGAACCATTGCTCAAACTTATGGATACACCTGCAGATATCTTCGACTGGTCAAAATCCTATCTTAAAATAATAACAATCGGTGTTCCTTTTCTTGCAATGTATAATCTTTATGCATCAACCCTGCGTGCAATAGGGGACAGCCGTGCACCTTTTTATGCTGTTCTGGTTTCGTCAGCAGTAAATGTAGTGCTGGATATTGTTTTTGTCGCATTATTCAAATGGGGTGTTGCCGGTGCAGCTTTTGCAACAATTATCGCACAGGCGGCTATGACAGTATTTATCGTGCTATACGGCATAAAAGTGCACGAAATATTAAGATTTAAAGCTGACAGAACAATGTTCCACAAAGACTGTGTAAAAAACAGCCTTTCCTTTGGTACACCGCCTATGCTGCAGTCCTGCATAAACTCATTTGGCAATATGATTCTGCAGGGATTTATGAACGGTTTTGGCACAGCAACGGTTGCGGCGGTAACAACAGCATACCGTGTAGACTGCATTGCACTGCTTCCTGTAATAAATCTTGGCTCGGGCATTTCAACCCTTGTTGCTCAGAATTACGGTGCAGGGGATGTAAAAAAAGCTAAAAAGGTATTTACCACCGGTGTGGTTATAATGCTTCCTGTTGCACTGGCACTTACTGTTGTTGTGGTTATCTTTGGAGGCAAAATGATTGAAATTTTTGGTGCAGGTGAGGAAGTTGTTGCAATAGGCACAAACTTTTTCCGTTCCCTTGCAAAATTTTATGTAATTTATGGTCTCGCAATGGCATGCCGCGGGTATATCGAAGGTCTTGGGGAGGTTGTTTATTCCAGCATTATCGGTGTAACTGCTCTTGTTGTCAGAATAATCTGTTCTTATGCACTCAAAGGTGTGTTTGACAATATGGTTATTGCTTATGCCGAAGGCATTTCCTGGGCGTTGCTTATGGCGTTGTTTATAGCAAGAATAGCGGTAAAATCAAAACAGGAAAAGTTGAATAATCATAGCAATGAACAATTATAACCAGTAAAACACTTTGAATATACAGTAATTATATTGAAAGCGTGAGATTGATGGAATATAATTAAATTTAATCAAGTAGTAAACTCATAGTTTTATCGTGTTTTTACTACTATTTATACTACTTTTAACAGAAATGATATTCCGAAATATGATACAATATGCTACGATGAAAAAACTATAAAAATGTTTATTTTGCAAGTAATATAAACAAATAACCTTAATTTAAGGAGATATAAAATATATGAAAAAAGTACTGTTCATATGCCACGGCAATATCTGCCGCAGCCCGATGGCAGAGTTTATATTCAAGGATATGGTGTCCAAAAGAGGACTGGCGGACGATTTTTATGTAGAATCCTGCGCCACAAGCACCGAAGAAATATGGAATGGTGTGGGCAACCCTGTTTATCCGCCTGCAAAACGGGAGCTGGAAAAGCACGGCGTAAGCTGCGAGGGCAAGCGTGCCCGTCAGGTGACAAAAGCAGACTATGATAATTTTGATATACTGCTTTGTATGGATGACAACAATATGCGCAATATAAAATGGATTATTCCGTCCGACCCACAGAACAAAATTCACAAGCTGATGACATTTGCAGGCAGTAATGCCAGTGTTGCAGACCCTTGGTACACAGGCGATTTTGAAACTACATACAAAGATATCCTAAAAGGCTGTGAAGGCCTGCTGGAATATTTGTTGAACAACTGATACAATAAAAACTCCGAAGATTGATTTCTTCGGAGTTTTTTGTTATTACAGTATGGAATTATCGCTGTTTTCATATACAGTCAGATTTATTTCGGTGTTTTCTTCCACATCTGCGTGAATACCAACGGTGTATTCTGCATTTTTGTCTGATATTGAAATCACAACACTTGTGTCTCGAGGAACATCAATAACTATTTCAGCATTTCCAGTGCTTAAAAGATGCACTCTGATGTCAAAATTGTTGGTGTTCTCCAATGTCATCAACCCTGTGCTGCAGGTTATTTTCTCATAGCAATATGTGATGATATATTTATCTTCGGTAGATTCAGCGGCACAAGCAGTCGAAAGCTGCCATTCATTTACAACAGGGAACGGTTGCAAATTGTTTTTATCAAATGCAGGTATGCTGCTGATATTGCTTATAAAATTTTTGTACTCATCAACAAACTCATCCAGAAATTCTTTTCCTTTACCTTTGGCAACAGCATTCCAATAATCCTTATCCATATCAGCAAAGGTTGTGTCCTTGCCGTCAATGTGATATTCTGTCACAACAAAACTGCCTTTTTCAGTTCTGTCAAGGCGCAGACTTACAACTTCTGACTGGGAACTGTCAAAGTTTGCAGTATTGTAACGGAATTTACGCACAACCTGCAGTTTTATTACAGCACTGTCTTCGTTTTCAATCCAGTTTTCCCAGTCAAAACGGATAACTTCTATGTCATAACTTTGCTTATTCATTCCAAAAACCTGCATGCGGTGATGTGCAATTTCTTGTTTTGCATTCAGCAAAGCAGCAACATTTTCGTCAGCATATTTTGAAATATCATAGCTGGTGCCTGTATCCATATTGCGGTAATGTGCATACAGCAGTGATGAAGCTGCACCGAAAGAAGACTGTACTGGTCTTATCACAACACTTTTGGCAATGGACTCCAGCTCTTCCTTGCTGAACAGATTTTCTTTAAATTCAATGGCAATAAAATCGCTGCATTCACGGCTGTAGGACAAAATGCCGTCACCGTAAACTGCATCTCCAAGCCCGCCGTTGTTGTGTACAAGTGACGGTGAGTGATAAACTTTTGTGACTGCGCTTTCCCACATACCGCTGTTATCTTTGTTAACCACAGTATAGTTTTCGGTTACATCAAAATGATACATATTTGGCAGTGCAACAGCACCGTAAATTGCCATAAGATTGTTTTCAAAGCCCAATTGTTCATTGTAGCTTACAAAGCCGAATGCACCTACATTGTTGTATTTATCATCGTATATGTCGTATACATCACTGAAATTATCATCAAGGGTCAGATATGGCGGTTCTTCGCCAACTTTAATGTTCCTGCTTTCAAAATTCCAGCCTTCAGGCAGAACAAGGCTTATGTCCGTGCTGCTGCCGTCCAAAGTGAAATTAAATCTGTCATATCCGCCAGGTGCCATATATGACGAACTGAACGGGTTTACGTACACAGGCTCACCTATAAACACACTGTGTGCAAAATTGTTGAGTGCGGCATCATCCATTGCAGTTTTGTCAATTTCAATAGCAACATAAATACCAAGGCTGCTGTCACGGCAAAGCACACCGTGATTAATCAATTCATTGTTGCCCATACCAAGCTGTTGTGCCATAACGGCAGAGGTATAAATATCGGTTGTTGACACAATACGGGAATGTTCTGTGCCTGCATAATTAATTGTCACAACATCATGATATTTTTCACTGCCAACTGCAAACTGATAATGGTTGCCCAATGCAATCTGGTTGTAAATTGCCATCGGTTCGGTCTGTGCTGTGTCATATATGTTGTAGCCTATTGCACCCACAAGCTTGTCGGTTTCGTCATAGATGCCCATACGGTTCCAGACACCTACAAGAGGATACGCTACATCATAATCTTCGGGGATTTTCACCTGCCAGCCGTCGGGCAGATTCATCAGCAATGTAAAGCTGGCATCAAATATTTCGGTATTGTGTCCGTTGCGCTGGTCATAAACAGGGAAGTTTATCTGTGTTGTAGCGGCAGGGGTTGAGTTTTCCGGCGGTAAAGTGTATCTGCCTCCGCTCAGCATACCTGCAGCAATAACAACAATACCGATTATTGTCATAACACTTGCAATTACGGCAGGCTTTTTGTAGCTGAGCACGTTATTAACCCTCTTTTTGGTGTCGCTGTCGCCAAAGGAAAGATATGCTTTTGGTACAAATCTTTTGCCTGTAGCAAGGGATAAAATACAACGGGAATAATCCTGCTTGTGCTCTTTGCCAAGTGTGGAAATCACCTTTTCATCACAGCTCATTTCCATATCCTTTTCCAAAAGGAAAAAGCTCAGCCATACCAAAGGGTTAAACCAGTGTATGCAGGTGACTGCAAAAGTAAACAGCTTTACAATATGGTCGCCGCGTTTTATATGCACTTTTTCGTGGGTGATTACATAATGCTGCTCCTGTTCAGTCAAGCCATCAGGCAACAATATTTTTGGATGTATCAGACCATATACAAAAGGTGATGATATATATTTGCATACATACACATTATCGTGCAGTTTCTGCTTTGTGCCCGCAGCAAGGGTTATAATACGCACAAATGCTCCAAAAGATAAGCAAAGCAGCACAATAACACCGATAAACCAGATAAATGCAGGGATATACATAGGTGTTACTGGTGTGATTGAAGGTGATGTAACCATTTCGCTTTGCACAATGCTTACAACACCTGCCTCGGTACTGTAAAATGCAGAGTAATCAGGAGTTATGTTCTGATATATTCTGTCAATCTGTGCATGGGGGATAAAGCTGTGCTTCCAGAAATTAAATTTAAAAACCGAAACCAGCTTGAAATAAACAATACCCCATAACGAATACGAATAAATTTTCGGAGCCTTCCGCAGCAGATATCTTGCCGCAATGATAAAAAGAATCACATAGCAGGCGGTCAGGCTTAATTCTGTAAAATAAAAATACAGAATTTCAATTATATCCTTTATGCTCAATAAAATGCTGCTTATTATCATATCAGGCTCACTGACAAAATGCTGCAGCATCTTTTTAAAAGTCAAACCAAGTCCCATGGCTAATCCTCCTTATAGTTGTCTATAAGGTTTTTTATTTCCTCAATTTCCTTTGCCGATAGTTTTTTGTGCTTTGTAAATGCTGTCAGAAACATCGGCAGAGAACCGCTGAAATGCTCGTCCAGAAATTCTTCGCTCTGTGCTGCTTTGAACTCATCTTTTGAAATCAGCACCTTTACTGTGCCTCCGTCATTTTCAAAAATTTCGCGCTGACACAGACGTTTAAGCATTGTATAAGTGGTGGACTTTTTCCACTCTAGTTTTTCTTCACACAATTTTACAAGTTCACCGCTTGTTACAGGGGCATTGTCCCATATAATTTCGGCAAAAGCCATTTCCATTTCGCCTAATTTAAATTGTTTCATACCTTTGCACCTCACTTGGTCTAATGTTGTTAGACTACCTTTAGTCTAACATTGTTAGACCAGTTTGTCAACACCCTGATTTGAATTTTTCATCTTGATAAACTGATGATAATTATATATAATTATTTAAAGAATTATTTTAACAATCCATTACAATAAATTACTGCTTTTGGAGGCCCTATATGCGACATTTGATTGACCCTTTGTACTTTTCTGTTAAAGAAACAGAAGCTCTTCTTGATGTAGCTGATGATATCTGCGAAAACCGCGAAAAATATGCCCACAAATGTGACGGCAAAATTCTTGCAACATTGTTTTTTGAACCAAGCACAAGAACACGCCTTTCCTTTGAATCCGCAATGATGCGTCTTGGCGGCAAAGTTCTCGGCTTTTCCAGCGCAAGCAGCTCCAGTGCAGCAAAAGGTGAAAGTGTTGGCGACACAGTAAGTGTTATCAGCTATTATGCCGACATCATTGCAATGCGCCATCCAAAGGACGGTTCTGCATTCCGCGCAAGCCAGTACACAAAAATACCAATCATCAATGCAGGTGACGGCGGTCATCATCACCCTACACAGACACTTACCGACCTTATGACAATCCGTCGCCGTCACGGCAGACTGGATAATCTCACAGTTGGTTTTTGCGGTGACCTCAAATACGGCCGTACAGTGCATTCACTTGTAAAGGCTCTTTCCCGCTATAAAGGCAACCACTTTGTGTTTATCTCACCGGAAGAACTCAAAGTGCCTGGATACATCATCGAAGAATATCTCAAAAACTCCGAATGTACATTTGAAGAAGTTACCGACCTTTCTGCAGCAATGCCGGGTCTTGATATCCTTTATATGACACGTATCCAGCGCGAACGCTTTGAAGATATCGAAGAATATGAACGCCTTAAAAACAGCTACATTCTTACTCCTGAACATCTTGTAACAGCAAAAAAAGATATGGCTGTACTTCATCCTCTGCCACGTGTTAATGAAATTACACTTGCAGTTGACGATGACGAAAGAGCAAAATATTTTGAACAGGCAGGCAATGGTGTTTATGTGCGTATGGCACTTATTCTTTCATTGCTTGGTATGACAGATTTTGACACAGATAAGGTTGAAGATCATCACGATGAAGTGATTGAACTTGACCATGTATGCAAAAACGGCAGATGCATCACAAATGCTGAAGACGAAACAATGCCTATCTATGTTAAAGGTGAAAACGGCAGGATTCGCTGCAAATTCTGTGACCAGTATGTTGACTAAATTATAATAATGCAAATCAAAAAGGGATAGCGCTGGCTATCCCTTTGGTTTTGTTATATATGCTGCGGCAGTTATGAATACATTATCTCAGTTTAAACACCCACATATCAATTACGCCCAGAACTTCGCGTATAAGGGCGGGTAAAAATATAAATAAATCGGTTTTGGTGCTTAATGCATGGGCGTTTTCAAAGCCGCAGTGTTCAGCATAGGTTTTTGCACGGTATATATGGAACGAGTTTGTCACAAACACAATGCTGTCATGTTCTATATTTTTTTCTTCAAGTATTTCCTTTGCAAATCTGTAATTTTCCTGAGTTGACTGGGATTTATCCTCCACTATAATTTTATCTTCAGGAATTCCTTTTTCCAGCAGATAATTTTTCATAACAGCAGCTTCGGTGGTGTCCTTTTGTCTGGCGAGGCCACCCGCAGCAACAATGAAGGCGTCGCTATTGATATTGTAATATTCCACAGCTGCGTCAAGTCTGTTCTGAAGTGTAACGTTGGGTCTGCCATTTTTTACACCGCTGCCAAGAACAATCACAACATCTTCATTGTAGTCAACATTTGTATGACTGAAGGACAGAATAAGCAGCATACATCCTATGTATATGGCAATTCCCGCTATCACCAGATATCTCAGCCACAGCAGAACGCCAGTGGAAGTAAATGCCAGAATCTGCTTGTGGAATATGGCAAAAACAGCACAGCATATGCTTAAACCGTAAATAATAAACAAGCCAACCGAAACATTGCCTCTTACCGACAGCACAATGCCGTCAATCAAAAACAGTGCCGAAAGCAAGTAAAAAACAGGGGACATACAAAAACTCCTTAGTGGCAGAAATTATTGCTGGGAATAATATAAAAGTGTATAATTTGTAAACAATTTTATAATTGCTTGACTATTATTCTATATATGATAATATGGATAAAAAGACTGTACTATTCACAATAATACAGTTTGTGTTTTCAGATATATTTATATTATAATACATTTCAAATGTAGTCAAATTATTTTATACGGCAAAACAGAGGAAAAAATGATTAAGGTAGAAAATTTGCGAAAGGTTTATAAAGTGGGCACCGAAAAGGTGGTTGCACTGAATAATATAAACCTGGAAATTGAAAAAGGCGAGTTCTGCTGCATTGTCGGTACATCGGGCAGCGGCAAGTCAACCTTGCTCAATCAGCTGGCAGGGCTGGAAAAACCTACAAAAGGCACTGTTACGGTTAACGGCGAGGTCGTTTCCAAAATGAGCGAAAAGGAACTTGCAATCTTCCGTCAGAACAACCTTGGTTTTATTTTTCAGTCATACAACCTTATGCCAACACTGACAGCGGTGGAAAATGTTGCTTTTCCGTTGGTGTTCAAGGGTGTGGACAAAAAAGTAAGGGATAAGAAAGCCAGAGCAATACTCAAAGAAATGCAGATGGGCGACAGAATGAACCACAAGCCAACCGAACTTTCGGGCGGTCAGCAGCAGCGTGTTGGTATTGCAAGAGCTTTTGTAGGCAAACCTGCTGTAATTTTTGCAGACGAACCTACAGGCAATCTGGACTCCAAAACCACAGAACAGGTTATGGATATGCTTATGGATATATCCGAAAAAAACAACATAACATTTGTAATGGTAACCCACGACCCTGAACTTGCAAAAAAAGCTAAAAGGGTTATTACAATAGTGGACGGAAATATAGTACACGATTCAAAATATGACAATAAAGGTGATAAAAATGAAGAATAATAACAAATTAGTCAGAATATTGTGCATTGTGCTTGCAGCTGCGATGATACTTACATGTTTTATTCCTGCATTCAGCATGCTTGCATATGCAGCAAAACCAACTGAAAGTGAAGAAGCATTTATCGTAAACTTTACAGTAAAAAACGGTCAGTTTAAAGAAAATGAAAAAACTGACGTTGAAGTTGTAATTTCTGACAAGCGCCTTGAATTTGAGACAGCAGGTGTTCAGGCGACAACAAACAACATCAATGTAACACTGGCTCAGGGTGCATTTACTTCGGGCGAAATCAGTGAAACTGTTCACAATGATGATGCAGAAATGAGCTATACAATTCTTTTTAAAGATGTAAAGTATGATTATAGCGGCAACACTGATTTTGCTTTTGATGTTACATATCTTGATGAAACAGGGGCACCTGTTTCTGTTCCGTTGCACACATTCAGCTACAATGTTACACAGATTGCCCCAAAAGCTACACCAACTCCAACACCTGAGGCTACACCTGAAGCTACACCTGAACCACAGCCATTTGAAATCGACACAACAAAAGCAGTGTTTATCCAGAACTATGTTGTTGTAGATATGGCGGGTAACGAGGTTACACAGATAAATCCGGGTCAGACAGTCAAACTTGCTTTCAGCATTGTAGACAACCGTGTTACATATTTGTCGACCCCACCACAGCAGATCCGTGCAAGAATGGCACAGGGGGCTTTTGTAAACAACAATGCAACAGATGTTTCCTATCAGGTGAGAGATGTGGGAACAGAAAACGGACGCAGAATTCTCGGTTATTCTGTTGTGTTCAACAATGTTACATATCAGGGCGGCACACCTGATGTTTCTTTTGATGTAAGTTATATCAATAAAACAAACGGACAGGAAGTTCCTCTTTCTGTACCATATACACTTTTGACACAGAACATTTCACAGGCGGTTGATGATATTCCTGAACCAAAGGTTGTGCTCAACAGCGCAAACTACGGTGGTGCTGCATACATCGGCAAAAACTTTACACTTTCTACAATTGCAACCAATACATCGGAATATGTTGGCCTCGAAAATGTATCGGTAAGGGTTGAACTTCCAAACGGTATCACAATGGCATCGGGTAACAGCCAGGCACTTATCGGTGAAGTTGCAAAAAACGGCACAATCAAACATAATTTTGAACTTGTTGTAACAGGTGTGGAAAACACAGTTACAAGTCTGCCGGTAAATATTGTATATGATTTTGAAGCGTATGTAAAAGGCGAACGCAAGTCTTATTCAACACAGCAGACTGTTGCAATCAATATTGAACAGGAAACAAAGTTTGAAATTTCCCGCCTTGATTATATGGAAGCTGTAACTGCAGGGGAAGAAGCATATATCACAGCTTACCTTATCAACAAAGGCAAAACTTCTGTTAACAACGTAACTGCCGAAATCCAGTGCGATATGGTAGACGGCCCGCAGACAACTTTTGTAGGCAATGTTATGCCAGGCAGCGAAGGTACAGCAGATATTTATTTTGTTGTAAACGAAATGGGTACAGCAAGCGGCAAGCTTATTATCACATACGAAGACAACAAGGGCAGACAAAGCACTCTTGAAAAGGATTTCTCCTTTGAAGTAATGGAACCTTATGTATGGGACGAACCTGTGTTCAATGACCCTGTAATCGAAGAACCACAGGGCAGCAAAGCCCCTGTTATAATTGCAGTTGTTGCTGTTGCGGCAGTTGCAGGTGCAGCAGTATTTGTTATCAGAAAAAAACGCAAAGCTAAAAAATTGACTGAGGACGAAGATGAAGATATCTGATTTATTAAAACTTTCAACAGATAATCTTAAACGGCGTAAAGGCAGAACCATTCTCACAGTTTTAGGGGTAATCATAGGCACCTGTTCCATAATTATGATGATGTCCATCGGCGAAGCTATCAACAAAAGCAACGAAGACATGATAAACAATATGGGCGATTTAACCCAGATTACCGTATACAACTACAGTGGCAATCCTGACCAGGAACCTATCACCGATGATGTTATAGCACAGTTTCAGGCAATGGAAGATGTAAAAATTGCCACACCGCTTTATCAGTCGGAATATCTGAACAGCATTGTTGTCAAAGGAGGCAACAGCGGCAGATATGAGTGGTCCGGTTGGGTTGGAAACAATATTGTAGGCATGTACCGCGAAGCTATTGCAGAGTACGGCTATGAACTTATTGACGGCAGATATCCTGAAAAAAACGATAAGGAATTTACCGTTCTTGCAGGTGAATATGCCGGATATGAGTTTATTAACCCTAAACGTCAGTGGCCTCATAACCGTGTGGATGCATACCCTGACGAAAACGGTGTTATAGCAGACCCGTTTGTTGATGTGACAAAGGACAAACTGGTTATGCAGGCGACATCTTACGAAGAAGACGGCAAGACTGTTGAAAAAAATATCAAAGTTGTCGGTACAGTAAAGGAAGACTGGAACAAAGGCTATGAAACCTATGGCGGTTTTATAATGGATATGGAAGACCTTATAGAACTGGAAGAAGAATATATAAAAGCCAACAAAATCCGCGTTAACAATAAAGGTAAGGGCAGAGAATATTCTACAGCTGTTGTAAAGGTTACAGATGTTAAAAAGGTGGAAGGCGTTATTGCAGCCATTGAAGATATGGGCTACAACACATCATCACCAACCAACTGGCTGGATGATCTTGAACAGCAGTCACGCACAATACAGCTCATTTTAGGCGGTCTGGGCAGCATTGCAATGCTTGTTGCTGCAATAAGTATAGCCAATACAATGACAATGGCAATATATGAACGCCGTAAGGAAATTGGCATTATGAAGGTACTGGGATGCGAAGTAAAGCATATCCGTGCAATGTTCCTTACCGAATCTGCGGGCATAGGTTTCTTTGGCGGAATCGTAGGCCTTGTTATTTGTTACGGGCTGTCATTCCTGTTAAATTATCTTGCCACATATGTACTGGGTGGCGGCTATATGGTTGATGGTGTTATGCAAAAAACATATATTTCCATCATCCCGTTGTGGCTTGCGGTTCTCGGTGTTGGTTTTTCTACATTAGTAGGCGTTATTTCAGGTTATATTCCTGCCAATAAAGCTGTAAAAATCAGTGCACTGACAGCTATTAAAAACGAATAAGATTATAATAAAAACATCTGTGCAGAAAGTTCACGCTGCGGACATTCTTTTACAGATGTTTTTTATATTTAAATTAAAATGTGTTAATATAAAATTAAATATTTTACGTAAATTATTTATCATTTTGGTGGTAATATATTTATATTACAGTAAATCGGAGTATAAAATGAAAAAAAGGACACTACTGTTAAGTGTAATTGCTGCTCTGTCTTTTGCGGCAGTTGCATATGCTGTGACAACTCTGACAGGATACAGCAGACAGTATATTGACAAGGATAACAGAATAACAGCAGCGGTTACGGATATAACCGGAATATTGTCGGTTAATGACAGCGAGGATGTTTTTGATGTAAAAACGGAGGAACTGACAAATTATTTTGCTGAAAACGGTATCAATACGGCGATAGTTCCGTTTAACAATGGATTAACAGCAGCGGGTAAAATAACAGGTTTTGGATATTGCTTTGAAGGGGCAGTTTTTTCAAACGGAAAAGATGTTCTTGAAACAATCAAAAAGCCGATGGAAAA
Source organism: Oscillospiraceae bacterium (assembly GCA_015067215.1). Lineage (GTDB taxonomy): Bacteria > Bacillota > Clostridia > Oscillospirales > Ruminococcaceae > RGIG3102. Next base: position 51,914 of record SVMW01000010.1, read on the forward strand.
CGCAGGAATACAGATTATTCTTGAAATTGACTGTACAGAGCTTTCAGCTGAACAGCTGCAGAGTGCTGTAACACAGATAAACAAAGAATATGCTTTTGCAGGGATATTGCTCAGAAACTATTCACATGACTATTCATTTCTGCAGACATTGAAAATGAATATCAACAGACAACTTAAGGACAACTATTTTGGCATACGACTTGACAGTATTGAAACCGCCCGGCAGATACAGCCATTTGGTGCGGTGGATTTTTATATTTTTGACAATATAACCGAAACCGAATACCGCAATGCCAAAAAACAGTCGTTTTCAAAAGAAACAGTTCTGCTTGATTATAATTCCCCAAACTTTTTAAGCGAGCTTTTTCTGCTTGGAAATTTCGGTGGATATGATGGTGTGGTTCTTTGTGAATACACAAACCCATCAGAAGATTTGAGCCTGTATCACAATATAATGGATACATCTTCAACGTTGCAGAAGTTTGGTTTTTTGGTTAACAGCAGTTTTAACCTGATATATCCTTCCCAAAACACAGACACCTATTACAGTTCGATTTATATAACAGGGATAGCTGACCCTGCACAGGCTGTATATGTAAACGGAAATGAAATTATGCCGGCACAGGACGGTACTTTTGGTTATTATCTTGAACTTGCAAAAGGGGAAAACGTAATTGAAGTTATTCAGGCGGATAATTATATTTCACGTGTTGTAAACAGAAAAAGCTACACAGGTTCACTGAGCAGTAAAAAGAAATACGACAAAACCCAAAAGGCCAAAAAAGGTCAGGCTGTGCAGACAACAGAAGCTTTGACAAGCATTCTTTCAGACCCTGATGAGGACAGCACCATAATTGACGGATTGCAGCAGGGAGTGCAGATGAAGGTGCAGAAATCTGTAAGGACTCAGCGTAATGGCATATATACATGGGCATACCAGTTGTCAAACGGGGGCTATGTACTTGCAGAATATGTGGAATGGGTTAGTGAAAATCAATATATTGAAAGCATTCTGAATGATATTTACATTGAAAAGCTGGAAAACGATGATGAATATTTAAATATAAAGGCAACAGGCAAACCGGCGGTTGTTTCGCATACTGATGGTACACAAATTACCTTTGAATTTCTGAATGCGGATTTGTCGGGAGAATTCTATGACGAAAACCAGCAGACCCACACTGTGCAGCTGGACAGCAGTTTTGCAGACGAGTGCACAATTGAAAAACAAAATGGTAATGTGTATATAACCTTTGAAAACACAGGCAGTGAACTGTGGGGATACAACACGGAATACTACGATGACAACACCATAAAAATATACCTGAAAAATGCACCCCATAAGGTTAGTGGGGCAAAACCGCTCAGTAATGTAACGGTTGTTGTTGATGCAGGTCATGGTGGTAAAGATCCGGGAACATTGCCTCTTGGCGGTGTTGAAGGCCCGGGTGAACAGGATATGAATCTTGCAATTGCACAGGCAACAAAAATATGTCTTGAAAAGCTTGGTGCAACTGTTTATCTTACCCGTTCTGATGATACTTTCCTTACACTTCAGCAAAGGCTTGATATAACCAACACAGTAAAACCCGATCTGTTTGTGTCTGTACACCACAACAGTCTTGAATATACAGTGGATGGGTCAAAGGAATGCGGTGTGGAAAGCTATTATTTTACGCCGCAGAGTAAATATGTTGCTGAATGCATGGCAGACAGGATATCACAGGTAACCGGCAGGCAGAACAGAGGATACTATTACGGATATTACCGTGTTTTGCGCAATGACATTGCACCGTCTGTTCTTAACGAATATGCATTTCTTATGAACCCTTATGAATATTCGACAATTTACAGCGATGAAAACATTTATAAAGCTGCAATGGGCACAGCACTTGCGGTTATAGATGTTATACCGGAATAAACCAGTGGGATTTCCTTTGAAAAAATAAAGGAAATCCCATTTGACTTGTATTATCAATTTATGTTACATATATTGTATATAAAAAATTAAGGGCGAAAATTTATGAAATTTATTACAAATATCATTGCGAACAAAGATTGTCTGTATGATTACTGCGACAGGGAAAAACTGAATAATTTTCTTGAAGAATGTAACCTTGACGGATATGAAGTTATCTGTGCCGGTGAATATCCTCAGGAAATTGACAACAGCAGGGTAATAGGCTTGCATCTGCCTTTTTATAATGCCTGGATGGATTTGTACAGGGGAAATTATGATGCTCTGGACAAGGAATATGGTTCAAGGCAGTGCTGGCAGCAGTTTTATGGCGGCGACACTTTTGAAAGCGTGTATAATCATATGGAAAGTCAGCTGGATTTTGCCGAAAAAATTGGTGTGCAGTATGTTGTAATGCACATCTGTGAAATCGGAACAACTGAAACACTGGTTAACAGATTTGCATACACCCATGAGGAAGTTATTGATGCGTCCGTTGAAATAATAAACCGTCTTTTTAAAGATAAAAACTACAGTTTTGCATTACTTATGGAAAATCTGTGGTGGCAGGGGCTTACATTTACAGACCCACAGCAGACAAAACGTCTGCTTGATGGGGTGGAATACAAAAACAAAGGTATCATGCTGGATATAGGACATCTTATGCATACCAATAAAGATTTGCAGACCTGGCAGCAGGCTGCTGAATATATTCACAAAATGCTGGATATGCACGGAGATATGCTGGGGTATGTAAAAGGAGTTCATCTTCATGGCACACTTGAAGGTGCTTTTGCAAAGCGGTTTTATGAAAATGATATTGAAATCAAAGCGGATTTCTGGGAACGTTTTGCGCAGACATATGAATATGTAAACCGTGTGGATGCACACAAACCTTTTGCTGATTACAGCATAAAAAGAATAATAGAAAAAATTTCTCCTGATTATCTGGTATATGAACTGCAGGATAAAACAATGGAAGAAAGAAAAATATCGGTAAAAGAACAGAACATATATATGCAGAGATAAAAAATGCTGATTGCTTTGTGGATATTATCCACAGGCAATCAGCTTTTGTTTTTATTTGATTTTTACAGGAACAGAATTTTCCATTTTTACAACTTCATCTGCAATTTCTGCAAGTTTTGTGTTGAGAAAATTGATTCCGCCAATGTATTGTGCGGTTTCACCGTCATAGTTTTCGGCAGAAAGCCCGCTTATATTAACTGCAATCAGTGTTTTGCATTTTTCAGCGAGGTATATTATTTCATTCAAAGCATCATCAGCGTTTTTGTTTTCGGTAAAAATGCCGTTTGCAAGCAGGTTGGATACATCTTCAAGCAGCACAATGTCATCAGCTGTCACAGAAGCAGCACTGATATCAAAAGGAATTTCAAAAACGGTAAAATTTTTGTCCTCACGCTGTTTTATATGCTTTTCAATACGTCTGTGATTTTCTTCGGTATATGGTACCATAGTGGCAATATATACAGGTGCAGGGGAAAGCTTCGCGGCAATGTTTTCTGCATAAAGGCTTTTACCGCTGCTGTTTTCTCCCAAAATCAGTTTGATTTCCATTTTTTATAGGCCTCCACCTTGATATCGCCAAAGGTTGCAGCATTTTCATATACAGCAAGGGCTGTGTCAAGTAACGGCATAAGGGCAACTGCACCTGTTCCTTCGCCAAGGCGCATATCACCGTGAATCACAGGGCTGAAACCAAGTTCTTTCATAATCATAATACCTGCAGGTTCGGCGGTAATGTGGCTTGGAAGAATATAACCCTGTACATCACTGCACATACGCACTGCACACAGTGCTGCAACACCGGAAATAAACCCGTCCATTATTACAGGGATATTACATAATGCACCGCCGATAAACACACCGCACATAGCAGCAATATCAAAACCGCCTACTTTGCCCAGAACATCAATAATATCTTTTTTATCAGGCTTGTTCACTGCAACAGCTCTGGTAATGGCGTTCTGTTTTCTGATAAGTCCTTCATCACTGAGTCCGGACCCTCTGCCGGTGACATTGGCTGCGGTTTCGTCCATAAGTACAGCCAGCACAGCGCTGGAAGATGTAGTGTTGCCAATGCCTGCCTCACCAGTAGCAATAAGGTTATATCCCTTTGTTTTAAGTTCTTTTACCAGTTCAATACCTGTTGCAACAGCTTTTACGGCCTGTTCTCTGGTCATTGCAGGTTCCTGTGCAATATTTTTTGTGCCGTCTGCAATTCTGCGGTCGATAAGTCCTTCAACTTTATCAACCATACCCATATCAACAGCAAAAACATCAGCACCGCAGGCCTTTGCCATACAGCTTACGCTGGTTGTGCCATTCACAAAGGATTTTGCAATTGCAGTGGTAACATCATGTGTGCTCTGGGCAACACCTTCGTGCAGCACACCATTGTCTGCGCACAGCACAACAACACACTTTTTATCAATTTTAATATTACTTGTGCCCTGAGCGGCAGAAATGGAAGCCAGCAGAGTTTCAAGTTTGCCGAGGCTGCCAACAGGCTTGGCTATATGGTCAAAGCGGTAGATGCAGTGGTCATAAGCATCCCTGTCCGCAGGTTTTATCTGTTTTAATACATCATTAAGTTCCATAAAAATCTCCTGTACCATAAGGAATATAAAGATATCATAAATCAGTTTAAAACTTTATTATTTGATTGTCAACCGTATTGACAATATTACTTAAATGTAATTTAATTACCATAAAAGATAATTTAAATGAGGTTTAAACCTGTGAAAAAATATATTACAGCTTTTGCTATGACACAGTCAATGTTCTGTTCAATACCATTTCCTTTACACAGCTGGGATGAAAAATCACGCCCGTATATGCTGCTTTTTCTGCCTGTTGTAGGGCTGGAAATAGGCGCTATATGGATGCTGTGCAATTTTTTGCTGACACAATTCAACGTACCGCTTCTTATTTATGCACTTATAATGTGTGTTATACCATTTATTGCAACAGGCTTCATACATCTTGATGGGTTTATGGATGTTACCGATGCAATAGGTTCATACCGTGAACTTGAAAAACGCCGCGAAATTCTCAAGGATTCCCATGTTGGTTCCTTTGCAGTGGTAGGCTGTGTTATTCTTTTTATTGCAATGTTTGCATTTTTTGGTTCTGCATCACAATCTGCAAATGACATAGTGCTTCTTTTTATTCCGTTAATCAGCCGTACAGGCTCTGCTCTGGCGGTAACAAACCTTAAACCAATGTCAACAAGCCAGTATGCTCACAGCAACGCAACACCCCGATGGCATAACATTTTGCTTATAATGTATGCAGCTGCAGCAGCGGCGATAACATATGTTTTTGCACAGAAATATGCTCTGTGCCTTGCTGTTCAGACAGCGGTTTACGCTGTATCCCTGAGAAAATGCTATAAAACATTACAGGGAATGAATGGCGATATTTCAGGCTACTGCATAACAGTCAGCGAGGCTGCTGCTGTGGCGGTGTGGGCACTTTTATAGGTGAATATATGAAGTTATATTTTATACGTCATGGAAAAACACAGGCAAACGAACAGCATCTTTATTGCGGAAGTACTGACATATCCTTGTCAGAAAACGGAGTAAAGGAACTTTCAGAGAAAAATTATAATATTCCGCCTGAATGCAGTTTTATTACCAGCGGTATGAAACGTACTAATGAAACCTTAAAAATATTGTTCGGAGATGTGGTTTATACAGTTGACGAACGCTTAAAAGAGATTGATTTCGGTGTTTTTGAAATGAAAAGTTATGATCAGCTTAAAGATGACGCTGAATATCAGCAATGGATAACAGGAGATAACGAAAACAATGTGCCGCCTGACGGAGAAAGCGGAAATATGGTTAAAGCCAGAGTTCTGTCTGCAGTGGAAGAAGTTATGGCAGGACAGAATGACACAGTAATAGTTACACACGGCGGGGTAATTGCTGTTGCTATGGAACATCTGTTCAGCAGCGAAAATAAAAACCGTTACCAGTGGCAGCCAAAGCCGGGAGAAGGTTATATCCTTGAAAATAACGGTTATACAGTATTAAAATAGAATATGTTAATTATAAACTGTGGTCAGGCACATACGCTGTTTGCCACAGTTTTTTATTGGTAATAATTGACCATGCTTTTTCGTAAAATAATTTATAGCAAATCTGTGAAAGGGGATGGTAAATTTGTTTACAACAATTTTAGGATATGTAATGGCAAACATTCTGTTCCTGGCACTGCATCTGGAAAGCCGTGTTCTGCCCGACCCATTGACTCCTAAACAGGAAAAAGAGGAATTTGACAAATACTTCAGGGGAGACATGACTGCAAGAGATAAGCTGATAAAACACAATCTTCGGCTTGTGGCTCATATAGCCAAAAAGTATTACCAGGGACCTATTGAACAGGATGACCTGATGTCCATTGGCACAATCGGTCTTATTAAAGCGGTGCACAGTTTCAGTCCGGAAAAAAACATCCGTTTCAGCACCTATGCATCAAAATGTGTACAGAACGAAATATTAATGGCATTACGGAAACAGAATACAGGTGAAAATGTGCTTTATCTGGAGGAAAGCATTGATACTGAAAACAAAAATGAAAAACTTACATTGAAGGAAAGCTTACAGGATGACTTTGAAATATCAGAATTCTGCGAAAAACAGGAACTGAAAAACAGCATTCTTAAAGCTGTGCTGGAAAAACTTGACAGCAGGGAAAGACAGATTATTATAATGCGGTATGGTTTGTTTGGCAATCCTGTACAGACACAGCAGCAGGTGTGTGAAACGCTGGATATCAGCCGCAGCTATGTTTCGCGGCTTGAAAAAAAGGCTATAGAAATTCTCAGAGAAAACTTTACAGAAGAAGATGTTTTTCAGTAAATAAAAAGACAAAAACCTCTGCATAATAATATGCAGAGGTGATTTTTTTGACAGAGAAAAGGCTTATTGCTGTGTTTGTGCTTTTTACATCATTTGCATTTCTGATCGAACTTAATATGGTGCATATAAATATTTCGGACCGATATCATACAAAAGCAAGAAATCAGCAGACAAGACAGTATATTATTGACGACGACAGAGCGGTTATAACTGACTGCAACTCTGATAATATAACCAATACGGTTACCGGTTACAAAACCTTGGTTACTGCATATGATGATGATTTGCAGCAGGTGTTCAACGCATTGACAGAAAAGGAAAAAGCAGATTTTGAAACAAACATAAAAAACAGAAAAAATTTTATGGCAGAAATTACTTATCCCATTGAAAACCGTGTTGTGTATGAGGTGACACAAAGATATTCCGATTTCAATATAGCCCAGCATCTGACAGGATACACTGACAGCGAAGGAAATGGTGTTACAGGAATGGAAAAAGTGTTTGACAGTATTCTTAAAGGAGGAAAAACAGTAAGGTTCATAGAAGCTCAGGTCAATGGATACGGTGAAATCACTTCTATGGAGAATAATGAAAAAACAGATAACGAATATGGTGTCCCGATACAGCTTTCTCTTACTATCGATAACACAATACAGCGTTTGTGTGAAGGCATTGCAAAGGAATATATTCCTGATGGTTCTATAGTGGTAATGGAAAGTGACACAGGAAAAATAAAAGCCATGGTATCAACACCTTTTTATACTGCCAACAATGTGGCAGCGGCATTGCATATGGAAAACTCTCCACTCGTAAACAAAGCTTTACAGGCGTTTGAGCCGGGAAGTGTAATAAAACCGTTGTGGGCAGCGGTTCTGCTGGAAAACGGGTACAGTAAAAATAAAATATATAACTGCACGGGAACCATTGAAATCAATGACCATCAATACCACTGCAACAACAATAAGGCTCACGGAGAAATTGACATGGAACAGGCGCTTGTGGTTTCCTGCAACTGTTATTTTGTAAATGCATCAGTAAAAAACAAAGCTTTCAGCTACAGTCAGATAGGCAGCGCACTGCAGTTCGGCAGCAATATATATCTTACAGAAAACTACTGTACTTCGGCAGGATATTTCCCCACAAATAATGAGCTTGACAATTTAGGCCAGCTTGCAAGTGTCAGTTTCGGACAGGGGAAACTTCTGCTGACACCAATACACATAGCGGCATATATGAATATTTTTGCCAATGAAGGCAGATATGTTTATCCTCAGGTTGCACAGGGAATATATAATGCAGAAAGCGGGAACCGGATTATAAACCTGTACTCATTTGATGAAAAGCAGGTGATAAGTCCTGAAACTGCACAAAAAGTAAAATCAATGCTGCAAAGTGTTGTGCAGGATGGCGCAATGGGGCGTGCTGCACCACAGCAGCTTTCGGCAGGAGGAAAAACCGGTACAGCCCAGACAGGCAGATATAACGAAAAGGGCAAAGAAATACTGACAGCATGGTTCTGCGGGTTTTATCCTTATGAAAACCCGGAGTACACCATTTGTATAACGATGTACAACGGGGGAGAAAGCACATACACAGCGGCACCGGTGTTCAAAAAAATATGTGACAGTCTGTATTATCTGAAATAAATGACAATGTAAAAATATTCCTTTCATTACTGTTATATTTGTGATATACTTATAACAGTTTTGAATTTCGGAGGAATAAAATGAAAATTACAACCCGTAAAAGTCTTAAAGCAAGCTACAGCACTCATGATATGAGCGTTGCAAACTATAATGTTACAGGTGACAACCTTGAAATTAAATTCAACCCTGGTCTTATCAAAATAACACCACCTTGCGACATTGTGGATGGTTATGTAGAACTTGAAAATGTTGACTGGGACTGTTCCTATGCATACATTATCAATCTTGAAAGCAGGGACTGGGATTTTACAGGCAAAAAATATCGTCTTGATGATTTTATAGAAAAATTCAACGGCAGAAAATTCAATATACTTGATGAATGTCACGGTACAAACATTCTTAAACTTTCTGGCTATCTTTCCGAAGGTGATAAGGTTAACGAATGCATGGTTGAAGTTGTATATATGGGCGAGCTCAAGTATTACACAGAAAAATAATATGTTTAATTCCTGAGATTGTCTTGAGTTGTCAGGACAATCTTTTGGTTTGTATGGAAAGTGTATTTTAAGGAGAAAATATGCCGTTTATATTGATTACATTTACAATGACGGTTATTACGCTGGGCGTAATGATAGTGTCGGAACAGTCTTTTATAAAAAGTCTTCCGCTGGCATTGTCTGCTGTTATCATTACCGGATATGCAGCTGCACTTACAGGTTTTCTGCCATTGGCAGTATGGCTTGTAAGGCTGTGGATGGTTGTGTCAGCAGTGCTGTGCTTACACAAGGTTTATCAGATTTTCAAACAAAAGAAACTGCCCGATATCAATGTTTTTGTGCAGATAATAATTTTTGCAGGTGCAATGGCTGTTCTGTGGTGGCTCTGCCGCGGAAGAATGTTTTCTGACTGGGATGAGTTTTCTTTCTGGGGCATAGCAACAAAATTCACATATTTCAAAGATACTCTTTATACATCGCCGCTTTTTAACAACGGTTTCAAGTCTTATCCTCCTGCACAGATTATTCTGCAGTATCTTATGCTTAAAACTCCTGCATTTTCTTTCAGGGAAGATGTAGTTATATATATTTCTGCAATGTTTTCAATGTCGTTGCTTATCTATCCTGCAGGTATACTTGCAGATAAAAAGAAATATATAACAGCAGCAGTTGCGGCAGTGATGATGTTTATAGTTCCTGCTGTGATAATTGACCATCCTTATTATCTTACAACGGTAGATATGCAGATAGGCATTATTGCTGCATTTATAATTCTTGTGTGCAGCATGGAAACAAAAGCAGGATACCGTGCGGTTGCGGCATCTTTGGGTGCAATGGTGCTTACCCTATACAAAAGTTCAGGCTACGGAATTGCAATGATTGCATGTATAGCAGCTGCAGTTACAGTTATCTTTGGTGACAATACGGAAGATAACAAAGTAAAAAAATATCTGTATGCAGCTATGCCGTTTGTTATGGCAACAATTGCAAAATTCAGCTGGAAAATTCATACAGATATTTCAGGTGTTGAAGAAAGATGGACAGCAGGGGCAGGCAATACCATAATTGACCTGTTTACAGGCAACGCGCTGGATTATCAGAAACAGGTGCTTCAATCCTTTGCAGAAGCTTTTTTCAAAACAGAAAGCTATGGCGGATTGTTCAAATTTTCACCTTTTGGATGGGTTATAATTGCAGCTGTAATAGCAGCGATAGCGGTTGTTATTGCACCGCAGCATAAGAAAAAGACAATAATTGTATATGTAGCTTCAATAGCAGGATATCTGATATTTGCGGTTTCACAGCTGTATACATATCTTTTTGTTTTCGAGCCTCTGGAAGCAGTACAGCTTGCATCTTTCCACAGATATCTTTCAACGCCTATACTTATGATGGTGACGGTTGCAGCAGCATATTTATGCTATACTGCGGTGGAAAGCAGATATAAAACTGCAAAAACAGCGGTTGTGTTTATGATGGCAGCCCTTTTTGTTATAACACCTATGACAATGTCTTTCTGCAAAAAGGTTGCAACAGCCCCGGTTATGGCAGCACAGACTCAGCACGACAGATATCTTTATATCAGAACATCACGATATATAAAACAGCTTGGGGCAGGGCAGGACACAAAATTGTTTCTTGTTTCGGCAAACGATGCCGGCTGGACACAGATGCTGGTTGAATACGAACTGTTCCCGGATGTTACATTGCCTCAGCACATGTCAATAATTGCTGCAAATGCAATGGAAAACCAGCCTTGGGTAGAACAGCTTTCAGCGGAACAATGGAGCAGAAAACTCCATGACGGATTTGACTATGTTTATATCCATTGCCCTGAAGACCAGTTTGTAGCAGATTATCTTTCTGTTTTTGAAGATGAAAGTCAGGTTGTGGTTGACAGAATGTTTGAAGTTATCAGAAAAGAAGACGGAACAGCTGTGCTGCGACGTATAGAAATGCAGCCTGAAGACGGTTATATATAAAAATAAAAATCCCTCTAAAATGTCTTTACACTTTAGAGGGATTTAACATATTTCAATCATATTCTGTTTTTCTTTTCTTCCTTATATTACTTTGCAATATCGGACAACTTTAATTACTTTTCGCTACCTATATCACATTTATTAAACATTTCTCTCTTTTTAATAGGAAGTATATACACTGTTTTGATTTTCTTAAATTTTTTATATTTTACTCAGATTACTTTCTTTACAATAATCTTTAATAATCTTAGGGAAAATACATTTTTACTAAAATCTATAATCCTTTTTTGATTATCCTTAATATCTTTTAATTTAAGATAATCTTTTCAGTATTACTTACTATAAATTTCATACAATTAACTGTATTAACTTGTTAAGCTGTCGATTTATAGAAGTACATTTGTTAATGCTTAAACCAATTATATTAAGTTTCTTTTAATATACCTTTTACTCTGATATCAATTTCTCGTCTTGATATCCGGTTATCGCATTAACTTTGCCAAGTATATAAAGAATTTACTTTCTTTATTGGTTATTTTTTATTAACTTTTTGTTTGATTTTTCTCTTTACAGAACATCCATTGCCGGTTTTATTTTTATACTACCCTATGCTTCCGGTGATTTCCAATCTACCGTTAAAGCCCATTTTGTTAACCTTAACATCTGTATGTTCAATTGTTAAAGAGTGTTCCTCGGTTTTCATTGGTATCACCCTTTCCTTTTTCTTGTCTACAATATATCACGTAAAAACGCATAATGCAAGTAAATGTTTGGCCTGAAAATTTGGCTATTTTAGGCATTGACTTGTATACGTGGTTATAGTAAAATGATATTTGTGAGAGAGTAAAAACGAATAGTAAAAAAGGCGATAAAAGGGAATACCAATAACAGTATTTTACAGAGATAAGTCGGTTGGTGCAAGACTTAATTTACTCTATTGAATGCCACCCTTTTGCTCCTGGCGAAACAAGTCAGGCGTGCTGCAGCGTTAATGCAGTTAAAGTGATGTACACCGCTTTTGCAGTGTGCATAATTTGGGTGGTACCACGGTAAAAATTTATCGTCCCTTGGGTTTTGAACCCGGGGGGCTTTTTTATTTGCCTTAAACTTTTTGCTTTACTTTTAAAATTGTTTATTAAAAATATTTTATAAATCATTATGAGGTGAAAAACAATGGAATGGACATCATTGAATGACCTTAGAGAGAAATATCTTTCTTTCTACGAAAAGAAAGGCCACAACAGACTTGGCTCTTTCCCACTTATCCCACAGGATGACAACAGCTTGCTGCTTATCAACTC
>SVMW01000046.1 GCA_015067215.1 Oscillospiraceae bacterium
GATATAAGTAAAGAAGATAATTTATTTTTTAACAGTTAAAAAATTTTTTTGTCATTTTGAATACTTTTGTCTGAAAAAACTGTTTAAAATTTTACAAAATTCCGCACTATGTATAAATGTTTCTTACTGCAAATTTGACAAAATATACCCGCGGTGGTAATATATTCGTCACAGAATTTTATTTTGTACAAAGGCCGCAATTATATTGAAAACAATATATTAAAGCAGACATTAAAGAAGCCGAGGAACACAGTATGAATACTCCTGCGCCAAAACATTTTGAGACAATAATCAATGAAAAAGAAATATTTAAAGGCCGGGTTTTCCGCGTGGGCGTGCGCGATGTGCTGCTGGAAAACGGTGAAAAATCGGTTCGCGAAGTTGTTTATCACAATGGCGGTGTTTCAATACTGCCAATCGACAGTGACGGCAATGTGTATCTTGTACGTCAGTACCGCTGTGCCTTTGACAGTGAAGTGCTGGAAATTCCTGCAGGCAAACTTGAAAAAGGAGAAAATCCGCCGGAAGCTGCCATAAGGGAATTAAAGGAAGAAACGGGGTTTTCCGCTGAGGAAATTATCTCTCTCGGAGAATACTGGCCTACCGTGGGCTACTGCAGCGAAAGAATTTATCTTTATCTTGCAAAAGGTCTTACTGCAGGTGACACCCATTTTGACAGTGACGAATTTATAAGCTGCATAAAAATGCCTTATACACAGCTTCTGGAAATGTGCAGAAACGGTCAGGTGCCTGACGGCAAAACCCAGCTTGCAGTATTCAAAGCAATGGAATATATAAAATAGGTTATAATAAATTATGTCATTCTGAGACATTTATGCCGAAAAATCTTCAGTTGTAACACAAAAAGAGATTATTCGCTGTGCTCAGAATGACTTTTTTAGTTGTCCGATGTTTTCCTTGTGGAAAACACATTTTATATGCTAATATGAAATCATAAAAATATAAAGGAATGATTATATGCGTTTTTTATCACGAGACGACATCAAAAAATGTATGAGCCTGGACGAGTGCATCACCGCAATGGAAAAAGCTTACAGAATTTTTTACGAAAACAGCTTTTTTATGCCTCACCGCCCCTGCATTGAAAACGGCAGAAATACCCTGCTGTATATGCCCTGTTTTACAGACGACTGTTTCGGCACCAAAAGCCTGACTTTGTTTCCCGATAATCCTGCAAACGGACACCCGATGATTGACGGCATTGTTGTGCTCAATGACAGGGACAACGGCGAAACAAAAGCAATAATGCCTGCAGGTTTTCTGACAGCACTGCGCACAGGCGCAAACACAGGTGTTATGCTTAAACACCTTGCTCCAGAAACTGCTGCAGTCTGCGGTATTGTAGGTGCAGGTGTTCAGGGCGTGTTCCAGACAGCATTCGCCTGCAAGGTAAGGGATATTAAAACCGTTTATGTATACGACCCGTATCTTAAAGATTTTGACAAATTCTGTGCAGACGTACTGGAACTTACCGAAACAAAACCTGACTTTGTGCTGTGCAGTGATGTGACCGAACTTATGCAGAAAAGTGACATCATTTTAACCGCAACCACCAGCAACACACCTGTATACCCCGATGACGAAACCCTGTTTCGCGGAAAAACCATTGTGGCAATAGGCAGTTACAAGCCTGACTGCCGCGAATGCCCTGATGCATTGCTGCGGGTATGTGACAATATTTATGTAGACCTTGACTTTGCCAAGGAAGAGAGCGGCGAGCTGCTGATACCGCTCAAAAACGGTATTATCACCGACAGCGACGTGCTGCAGATTTCCGACGTGTTGTATAATGAAAAACTGAAACATCACACCCCGGGTGAAACTATATTTATCAAAACCGTAGGCATGGCCCTGTTTGATGTTGTGTGCGGCAACGAAATTTATAAAAAAGCACTTGAAAACGGCATTGGTACTGAACTTGAATTTTAAAACATTAAAATTAAATATTTTGCTTTTTAAACCAAAAATGTCATTCTGAGGCATTTGTGCTGAAGAATCTCTCGACTTAATCACAACAGCGGTTACCGCCAGTCTGATAAATCATGGAGATCCTTCGCTGTGCTCAGGATGACATTTTATTTTACTGTATTAAATTAATGTCTGTAATTATATTAAAAACAAAATTTATTCCGCAGCAATGCGCCAGTCAATCGGTTCAATACCGTTCTGCACAAGATAGTCATTTGCTTTTTTGAAATGTCCGCAGCCAAAGAAACCGCGATAAGCGGACAAAGGGCTTGGATGAACTGTCTGCAAAATAAGGTGTTTCGGATTGGTTATCAGCCTTGCCTTGCTTTTGGCATTGCTGCCCCAAAGCAGAAACACACAAGGTTCTTCCTTGTTGTTCAGAGATGCAATAACATTGTCGGTGAAAGTTTCCCAGCCGCAGCTTTTGTGGCTCTGTGGCTGATTCTGGCGCACTGTCAGCACTGTGTTGAGCAGCAGCACACCCTGGTCTGCCCAGCTTTGCAGATATCCGTAGTTTTTAGGCATCTGCACACCAAATTCATCTTCAATTTCCTTGTACATATTCACAAGGCTTGGCGGCGGCATAACCCCCGGTTTTACCGAAAAGCTCATCCCGTGTGCCTGCCCCGGGTTGTGATACGGGTCCTGCCCCAGAATAACCACCTTGGTGTTTTTGAAACTTGTGGCTTTGAGAGCATTGAAGATGTCGTACATATTGGGGTATACAATCTGCGTGGAATATTCCTTTTTAAGAAACTCACGGATTGCAAGATAATAAGGCTTTTCAAATTCACCTTTGAGAATAACATCCCAGTCGTTGCCTAAATTAACCATAAAATCACCTGCTGTATATACTTTAAAAACAATTATACTATACAAAATGTATTCATATCAATAAAAACATGGATTTTGCATCCCGTGCGCAGCAATCCGGGTATGTCACTCAGCCGTTTCAAAAATACAAATTTTACACATATTATTGACAATATTCGAACAACAAATTATAATCCCAAATGGGATTATAATTTGTTGCGAGGTGAATTATGGATAAAAGAACCGAAACCATACTCAACAGCATTGACTGTGCCGTATATCAGTACAGAGGCGTTTATGCCGACTGGTCCAGAAGATACGGCATAAGCTACAACGAAATGCTGGTACTTTACACTATACGTGAATATGGATACTGCACACAGAAGCAGGTATGCGACAGATATCTTGTTCCGCGTCAGACCATAAACAATGTCATATCCAGGCTTATCGCCGAAGGACTGCTCGTTCATAAAACAAGCTATAATACCGGCAGGGAAAAAATTTTTGTCCTGACCGAAAAAGGCACTTCATATTTTTCAGAATTCATGACCTCCATGAATACTGTAGAAGAACAGGCTGTGGCGCTTATGGGCAACGAAAATATGCAGCTTATGACACAGCTGCTTATGCAGTACAATTTATTGCTGAAAAAATCGATTGTTCAATATATCAAGGAAGAAGCTTATGATAAATAGCAGACATTCTTTTTTATCCCAATGGGTGCCATGCAAACCTGTATCGTGCCGATTATAAGCTACAATTATGCCGCCCATAATATTGAACGCTGCAAAGACACCTTTAAAACCGGATTGTTGTGGGGCTTTTCGCTTATGTTTGCAGGGGCTGTATGCTTTGTGCTCATGCCTCAGCAGCTGTTGTCAGTTTTTTCGTCCGACCCTATGGTATTGGAAATAGGCAACGTTGCATTCAAGATAATCGGCATAGGTTATATTCCTCTTACCACATCTTTGCTTTTTCCTGTATTTTTTCAGGCTTTGGGCCAAGCTTTTAAAAGTTCCGCCCTTACCATTGTAAGGACCGTTATACTGTTTGTTCCACTAGGGTTTCTGTTTTCCCGTTTTGGCCTTGACTATTTCTGGTTTACATTCCCTGTCACCGAAATAATAACAAGCGCATTGGGGTATTTATTCTACCGACAGTTTTTAAACAGCTATGACGATATTTCCTTATGATATTTTTTGATAAAACTTGCAGAAAAACTTGGATTCAGAAAAATTTTTCGAAAGAAAAATTTTCGTACAATAAACGGCAAAAAATATGACGCCATAACTTTCCGTTTAGATTTACAATAACATTATAAAATCAAAAACAGCAGAACACCCTGATGTGTTCTGCTGTTTTTATTACATACTATTCTGTTACTTGTTCAGCAACTGCTTTTTTTCTGCCTCTTTTTGGCTTTTCTGCTACAACTGTTTCTGCCGCAGCTTCTTCAGTCACAGCTTTTTTTCTTGTTGCTCTTTTCTTTGGCGCTGCTTGTTCAGTTACATCTGCAGTTTCAGTCTTTTTCCTTGTTCTTTTAGGTTTTTCTGCAGTTTCAGCAGCAGTTTTCTTTGCCGCTGTTTTGCGTGTTGATTTCTTTTTTTCTAAAGGTGCTTTTTCAGCTGCTTCCTCTTTGAAAACAACAGCAGTTCTTGCCGGCAGATAAAGTTCCACAAAATACTGTCCGTCAAATTCTTTTACAGGATAGGTCATATGTGCAACAAGATTGTTGCCGCCATATTTTTCATCATCACTGCAAAGTGCAACTGTGTAGTCCGCTTTATTCGGTACAGGCACCAGCACATTTGTCAGTGACTGACTTGGGCTGAAGTTGAATGCAAACAGCAGACCATTGCGGTAGAACACAAGTGTCTGTTCAGGGTCTTTCTGCAGGCAAAGGTTTGCCATTCTCTGGTCAAAGATACGGTATTCCTTTGTAAGTTTTATCATATCTCTGTCAAAGTCGCCCAGCCATCTGTATTTAAGCATATCGTTATAGTACAGACTCCACTGTCTGCGGCAGTAATGGAAGCTCCAGCCGTTGCCTTCTCTCGGGAAGTCAATCCATTCAGGATGACCGAATTCGTTGCCCATAAAGTTAAGGTATGCTTCGCCGCCACCTGCAAGGGTGAAAAGACGAATCATTTTGTGCAGTGCAACTGCACGGTCGATAACAGGGTTGTGACAGTCCTTGTTCATATCGGTGTACATATTTGCACCTGCAAGGCGGAAAATCATTGTCTGGTCGCCCACAAGTGCCTGGTCGTGGCTTTCAACATAAGCCACAGTGCCTTCGCCAGGGCGTCTTAAACACATATCGCCCCACATGCCGCCGATATGCCAGTGCTCGTCCTGTTTTTCTTTTACTGTGCGCACCCACATATCCGGCAGGCCCATTGCAAGACGGTAGTCAAAACCAATGCCGCCGTCCTCAATAGGCAGACACATACCCGGCATACCGGACATATCCTCTGCTATGGTAATTGCCTTTGGATTAACCTGACGGATAAGTTCATTGGCAAGCTGCAGATATGTAACAGCTTCCACATGTGTATTGAGAGAGAAATATTTGCTGTTGTCAAAAGCTGTGCCAAGTCCGTGGTCGTGATAAAGCATTGAGGTTACCCCGTCAAAGCGGAAACCGTCAAAGTGATATTCTGTCATCCAGAACTTAAGGTTTGACAGCAGGAAATGTATAACCCCATCCTTGCCGTAGTCAAAGCACTTTGTGCCCCATGCAGGATGGTCGCCCTTGTCTCCGCTGTGGAAGAACTGCCAGACAGTGCCGTCAAACATATTGATGCCCTCAGCAGTGTTTTTTACAGCGTGGGAGTGAACAACATCCAGCAGCACACGGATGCCCATTCCGTGAGCTTTGTTAACCAGATATTTCAAGTCCTCCGGTCTGCCAAACCAGCTGGAAGCAGCATAGAAGCTGGAAACCTGATAGCCAAAGCTGCCGTAGTACGGGTGCTCCATAATTGCCATAAGCTGAATTGTGTTGTAGCCACATTCCTTTACCCATGGCAGCACGTTATCGGCAAATTCACGGTAAGAACCAACCTTGCCTTCTTCCTGGGACATACCAACGTGAGCTTCGTATATATAAAGGGAATCTTCCCCTTCAAAATCCTTGTCTGTCCAGTCAAAAACTTTTCTGTCGTCAACCACTTCAGCAGTCCACATAATTGTCTGAGGATCCTGCACAACTCTGCGTGCATAAAGCGGAATATGTTCTGTGCGGGTCATATTTGCATCTACAACTGTTTTCACCTTACAGCCGTCCCACAGCATGTTTTCGCCGAGGTGCAATTCCCATATACCATTGTCAAGTCTGGTCATAGGAAATTCTGTCTGACGCCATTCGTTGAATTCCCCTGTGAGATAAAGCTGGTAGGCACTTGGTGCCCATTCACGGTAAACCCAGCCATCATCTGTGTGATGTATACCAAAATAATTGTAAGCATTGGCAAATTCATCAAGTGTGATTCTGCCGCCTGTAAGACGCCATTTTGTATCGTGATAAAGATGCATACGCAGGTCAATATCACCTTTGAAATCCGCAAGCTGCGGATTGAGTTCCAGAATTCTGTACATAGTAATACCTCCTGATAAATCATAGTATCCCATTTTGTTTTATTATAACACTTTGATACAGAAAAGTGAACTGTAAAAACACAGCAAAAAACCATCTTTAATGTCATAATCCTGCTAAAAAACATCCCTCGCACAGTAAAACCGTGCAAGGGATAAATATTTTACACATTTTATTGTATTTCAGACTAATCAAACATATCCTTGATTTTCTTGAAGAAACCTTTTCTCTGTTCGTAGTTGTCATCCTTGAGTGTTGCCTCAAATGCTTCCAGTGCCTTGCGCTGTTCGCGGGTTACCTTTTTAGGAATTTCCACATTCACAGTCACATACTGGTCACCGCGCCCGCGGCCGTTGAGGTACTGCACACCTTTCTGTCTTAAACGGAACACTGTGCCGCTCTGTGTGCCTTCAGGCACTGTGTACTGCACCTTGCCGTCAATTGTCGGCACAACAATTTCAGCACCTAAAACCGCCTGTGTGTATGTGATTGGCACAGTTACATAAATATCGTATTTACGGCGTTCAAACATTGCATCATTTTTAACGTTAACCACAATGATTACGTCGCCTGATGCACCGCCGTTTGTGCCCATATCGCCTTCACCGCGCAAAGCGAGGCTCTGTTCGTCATCAATACCTGCAGGAATGTTGACTTCCTTTTTAACCTGTACATTTACACGGCCGTTGCCACGGCATTTTGTACAAGGTTCCTTGATAATTTTGCCTTTGCCGCCACATTTCGGGCATGGACGTGCGTTCTGGATAACACCAAAAGGTGTTCTCTGCTGCTGCACAACCTGGCCTGTGCCCTTACAGTCAGGACAGGTTTCGGCATGTGTGCCTGCCTTTGCACCGCTGCCGTGACAGTCAGGGCATTCTTCCTGACGGTTGATTGTCACAGTTTTTGTACAGCCGTGCACAGCTTCCATAAATGAAATTGTAAGGCCGATATGCACATCACCGCCACGACGCGGAGCGTTAGGATTACGTCTCTGCTGTCCGCCAAAACCACCGCCGAAGCCGCCGCCGAAAAAGCTGCCGAATATATCATCAAGGTCAATGCCTGCACCGCCGAAGCCGCCGCCCCAGCCACCTGCGCCTGCACCAAAGTTAGGGTCTACACCTGCGTGGCCGTAAGTATCGTATTTCTGTTTTTTGTCAGGGTCAGAAAGGATTTCGTAAGCTTCGTTGACTTCCTTGAAATTCTTTTCAGCCTCTGCATCACCCGGGTTTAAGTCAGGGTGATATTTTTTCGCCTTTTTTCTGTATGCAGATTTGATTTCGGCTTCGCTGGCTGATTTTTCAACCCCTAAAACTTCGTAGTAATCTCTTTTGTCTGCCACTTTTTTGCCCTCGCAATTATAAAAATTGTTTTGTCCTTAAAGTCGGTAATTGGGCGGAACAGTACATTCCGCCCTTTTACCGAGAAATTATTTATGCTTCGATAATTAACTTTGATTATAACGCAACGATGGATATTGATTGCTTTTCACAATATCACCTTGCGTTTCAACGTTCACACCGCTGCGGTATAACCGCAGAAAAGCGTAAGCTTTAAATGTGCAAAGCACATTCGGCGGGGTTGTTACTCAACATCTTTGAATTCAGCGTCAACAACACCGTCATCTGCGCCGCCCTGCTGCTGTGCACCGCCCTGTGCCTGCTGTGCAGCCTGTGCCTGCTGTGCAGCCTGTGCCTGCTGATAAAGTTTTTCGCTCATAGCATGGAGAGAAGTTTCAAGAGCGCTCATTTTTGCTTTGATATCTTCAAGGTTGCCGCCTTCGATAGCTTTTTTGAGTTCTTCTTTTTTAGCTTCTGCTTCAGCTTTTTCAGCATCGCCGATTTTACCGTCAAGGTCTTTAATCATTTTTTCTGTCTGGTAAACCATGCTGTCTGCCTGGTTTTTAGTTTCGATTTCTTCTTTACGTTTTTTATCTTCTTCTGCAAACTGTTCAGCTTCTTTTACAGCTTTTTCAATGTCTTCTTTGGACATGTTTGTGGAAGATGTGATTGTGATGGACTGCTGTTTGCCTGTGCCAAGGTCTTTTGCAGATACGGAAACGATGCCGTTTGCGTCGATATCGAATGTTACTTCGATCTGTGGGATACCTCTTGGAGCAGGAGCAATGCCGTCAAGGTGGAAGATACCGAGAGATTTGTTGTCGCGTGCCATTTCTCTTTCACCCTGGAGAACGTTAACTTCTACAGATGGCTGGTTGTCAGCAGCTGTGGAGAAAATCTGGCTTTTCTTTGTTGGGATTGTTGTGTTTCTTTCGATAATTTTTGTGGAAACACCGCCCATTGTTTCGATACCGAGGGACAGTGGAGTTACGTCAAGGAGGAGAATGCCTTTTACATCGCCGCCGAGAACGCCGCCCTGAATTGCAGCACCGAGAGCAACACATTCGTCAGGGTTGATGCCTTTGAATGGTTCTTTGCCGATAAGTTTTTTAACAGCTTCCTGAACAGCAGGGATACGGGAAGAACCGCCAACCATAAGAACTTTGTTGAGTTCGCTTGTGGAAAGACCTGAGTCGGAAAGTGCCTGACGTACAGGACCCATTGTTGCTTCAACAAGGTCAGCTGTGAGTTCGTCAAATTTTGCACGTGTAAGTGTCATGTCAAGGTGTTTTGGACCTGTTGCATCAACTGTGATAAATGGAAGGTTGATAGCTGTCTGCATAACACCGGAAAGTTCAATTTTTGCTTTTTCTGCAGCTTCTTTAAGACGCTGTGCAGCCATTTTATCCTGAAGGAGGTCAATGCCGTTGTCTTTTTTGAATTCTGCTGCAAGGTATTTGATGATTCTGTCGTCAAAGTCATCGCCGCCAAGACGGTTGTTACCTGCTGTTGCAAGAACTTCCTGAACGCCGTCGCCCATTTCGATGATGGAAACGTCGAATGTACCGCCGCCAAGGTCGTAAACCATAACCTTCTGGTCCTGTTCTTTGTCAACGCCGTATGCAAGAGCAGCAGCTGTTGGTTCGTTGATGATACGTTTTACATTGAGGCCTGCAATTGCACCTGCGTCTTTTGTTGCCTGACGCTGTGAGTCGTTGAAGTATGCAGGAACTGTGATAACAGCTTCTGTAACTTTTTCGCCAAGGTAAGCTTCTGCATCTGCTTTAAGTTTAGCAAGAATCATTGCAGAAATTTCCTGTGGTGTGTATGCTTTGCCGTTGATGTTTGCTTTGTAGTTTGTGCCCATTTCTCTTTTAATGGAAGAAACTGTGCCTTCTGGGTTTGTGATTGCCTGACGTTTTGCAACCTGACCTACAAGTCTTTCACCTGTTTTTGAAAAACCAACAACGGAAGGTGTTGTTCTCATACCTTCTGCGTTAGCGATAACAACTGCTTCGCCGCCTTCCATAACAGCAACGCAAGAGTTTGTTGT
>SVMW01000011.1 GCA_015067215.1 Oscillospiraceae bacterium
AGCAGAAGAAACAGTTGTTTTTGATCAGGTTTTGCTCGTAGGCGAAGGTGCAGAAGCTAAATTCGGTACACCAGTAGTTGAAGGCGCAAAAGTTGAAGCTAAAGTTATCAAAAACGGCAAAGGCAAAAAACTGAACATCATCACTTACAAACCTAAAAAAGGTTCTGCAAGAAGAATGGGTCACAGACAGCCATACACAAAAGTTGAAATCACAAACATTGTTGGTTAATATTTAAGGGAGGATATAGACATGGCACATAAGAAGGGCGTAGGTTCCACAAAAAACGGTCGTGATTCCGAATCCAAAAGACTCGGCGCTAAAAGAGCAGACGGCCAGGCAGTAAAAGCTGGTAACATCATCGTTCGTCAGAGAGGCACACATATTCACCCAGGTGAAAATGTTGGCCGCGGCAGCGACGACACACTTTTTGCTCTTATCGACGGCACAGTTAAATTTGAAAGATACGGCCGCGAACGCAAAAAAGTAAGCGTTTACGCAAAATAATGTGAACAATTTGACCCGGGCTTATTATTAAGCTCGGGTTTTGTTTGTAAAACGGTCAATTAAGAACTGCAGTATAAATATGTCATTCCCATACATCAGCAAAGTTTTTGCAGGACAGACATATTTGGTACAGCAGTTATGCAATATCATACCGTAAAAGTTTATCTTTATAATCTCATTAAATTATGATAAACTAATATAGTTAAACAATATTCACCTTTTATTTTGGAAAGGGGTAAAATATATGGCAATTCATTTTGTAGATATAGCACGCATTCACGTCAAAGCAGGTAATGGCGGCAACGGTGCAGTGTCTTTTCACCGTGAAAAATATGTTGCTTCAGGTGGTCCTGACGGCGGTGACGGAGGCAGAGGCGGTGACGTAATTTTCCGTGCAGACCGCAACCTGTCCACACTTATGGACTTTAAATACAAACGCAAATATGCGGCACGCAACGGCGAAGACGGCCGTGGTGCAAATATGAGCGGTAAAGGTGCAGAAAACCTTATCGTTCGTGTTCCTATCGGTACAGTTATAAAGGAAGCTGAAAGCGGTCTTGTTATCGCAGACGTTTCCGAAGAAGATAAGGACTATGTTGTTGCAAAAGGCGGCAAAGGCGGCCTTGGCAACCAGCATTTTGCAACACCGACACATCAGATTCCACGTTATGCAAAACCTGGTTTTAAAGGGGAAGAATTTGACATAACACTGGAACTTAAACTTATTGCGGATGTGGGCCTCATCGGTTTCCCTAATGTAGGCAAGTCCACACTTATCTCCACAATTTCTTCCGCAAAACCTAAAATAGCAAACTACCACTTTACAACACTCACACCTGTGCTTGGTGTTGTAAGGGTGGACGAAGAAGCTTCATTTGTTGCAGCTGACATTCCAGGTATCATCGAAGGCGCAAGCGAAGGTGTGGGTCTTGGCCACGACTTCCTCCGCCATGTTGAAAGATGCCGTCTGCTTCTCCACGTTGTCGATGTTTCCGGCTGCGAAGGCAGAAACCCTATTGATGACTTTAAACTTATCAATTCTGAACTTGTAAACTTCAGCGAAGAACTTTCCAAACGTCCGCAGATTGCAGTGGCAAACAAATGCGACATTGCAACAGAAGAACAGATTGAAGAATTCCGTGCATTCTGTAAGGAAGAAGGTATTCAGCTGTTTGAAATCAGTGCGGCTACACGTCAGGGCATTGATCAGCTTCCTGGTGCTGTTTTCACAGAACTGCAGAAGCTTCCACCGGTTATCATCTACGAACCGGAATTTGTTAAACCTGAAGTTATGGAAGACGGCAATGCATTTGATATCTTCCGCACAGATGATGGTGCATTCAATATTGAAGCAGAATGGCTTGTACGTATCCTTAATGGTACAAACATTGACGACTACGAAAGCCTTCAGTACTTCCAGAGACGTCTGCGTGACAGCGGCATCATTGACCGCCTTGAAGAAATGGGCGTTAAAGAAGGCGACACAATCCGCATTGAAGACTTTGAATTTGACTATGTAATCTAAGAGGCATTTATGGTAGACATCAGGGAACAGTCCCCTCAGGCAATGGCATTTGTAGGGGATGCGGTTTACACGCTTTTAATCCGTGAGCATATTGCAACTGACAAAAGACAGCCGATTAACAAACTTAATCAGGCATCGGTAAAATATATAAGTGCAAGAGGGCAGTTTATGGCTCTCGGGCTTATAACAGAAATTCTTACAGAGGAAGAACAGAATATGGTACGCAGAGGAAAAAATGCGTCCAAGGCTTCTGTTGCAAAACACGCTTCGGTGGAAGAATACCGTGCATCCACAGGTTTTGAATGCCTGCTGGGTTATCTGAAACTTACAGGTCAGGACAAAAGAATAAAATATCTTGTGGATTATATTCTTGAAAACCTGAAATTTGAAAATCAATAAATAAAAGGCATATCAGATTTTGCTGATATGCCTTTTTATTTTGATTTAAAACGGATATATTATATCTGTTTTTTAATGCCTATTTTGCATTTGCATAAGCTTTCTGCAAAGCAATCTGAATATCCGTCGTGTCAATTGTTGCAAAGGCTTTAAGGTCTTCGTCCCAGTTTACACTGCTTTCCGTCATATTGTTGTTTGCAGAACTGTTTTCAGACATACTGCTGCCTGTGCCGTTTGTCATACCGTTGCCGTTGTTTCCGTTATAGTTGCTGTCTGTTGCATCGGAGCCGATTGTGCCATCTGTGTTGTCTGCCATACTGTCGGTTACATCACTTACAATGCTTTCGGCACCGCTTGTAACGTCATCTGCAAGGTTTTCTACACCTCGGGCAATGTCACCTGCAGCACCGTCTACACCGTTCATAACGCTGTCGGAATTGCCGCCGTTTCCGTAAAGATTATTGCTCATAACCCCATTGGCTATGTCTTTGATGTTTTTACCGACAAGCCAGCTCTCAATGCTGTTAACCTGTTCGTACCATTCCTTGCCGATAGGTGAAGCAGACTTCATGCCATATTCATCACCAAGTTCTCTTTTGGTGCGGATATCTGTGCTGGTGCCGTTTGTCACAATCTGCCCCATAGAGTCAAAATATATTTTAGTTTCCACCTGATCAAGATAAACTTTTTTGATTATATCGTTGCTGTCAAAAATTACTGTAGCGTAGGTTGTGCTTACAACACCTGTGCCGTTTTCGCCCTCAATGGAAGAATAGGATGAATCGGTTGTGGTGTAACTGCCTATACCTGCACGGTAAGCGGCACTTTCAATACCATCGGGATTAGTGTTGTTATCGGTGTTGCTGCTGCAGGCTGTCATGGAAACGGACAGCATAACTGCAGTCAGTATAGCTATAAATTTTTTCATCTGTTATGCTCCTTTTAATAGGTTTCGTTCAATTTTGCAGACCGATTATAATGGCTTGACAATAATATTATCAGTTTTTTTGAAAATATACCGTTCCGGTTATTTTTTGCGGTGTTTGTGCATAGCTATTAAAAACAAAAGGACTGTGTCAACTGCAATAGTGCCATAGCGGCAGGCAGAAACACAGCCCTTATTTAAATTAAGGAGGGACGGTATGCATAAAGAGAAGAGAGAAAACCGCATATGGAAATCATATAAATTTCCCTTTATTCTGCTTATGGGCATTGCGGTAGGAAGTTTAATCGGCTGGTTCAGCCCTCAGTTTGGTAGACAGCTTAAGCCTCTGGGAGATATTTTTTTGAATTTAGTGTTCTCACTTGTTGTTCCTGTGGTGTTCTTTTCAATTGCAGGTGCAGTTGCATCAATGGGTAACATGAAAAGGCTTGGAAAAATACTTGGATATATGTTAATTGTGTTTGTTGTGACAGGTATAATTTCATCAGTTATTATGATTGCTGCAGTAAATGTAGTAAAACCTGCAGAAAACACTCAGTTTCCGATAGAAGAAACTGCGGTGCAGGAAGCACAGCCGTTGGCACAGCAGGCAGTTGCTGCGGTTACTGTTGATGATTTTACAGGCCTTTTGTCACGCAAGAACATGCTCCCGCTTATTATCATATCTATCTTTTTCGGTTTTGTGGTAACATCTTTTAAAGAAAAAGGCAGAAAACTGGCGCAGGGACTCGGTTTTATGTCGGAAATTTTTATGAAGATGATAAACTATGTGATGTACTATGCACCTGTAGGACTTGGGGCGTACTTTGCATATCTTGTAGCAGATATGGGGCCGCAGCTGCTTGGGGTTTATGCCAGAACAATGCTGGGTCTTTATTATCCTTTGTGTGCGGCATATTTTGCAGTCGGTTTTTTTGTTTACGCATATTTTGCAGCGGGAATGAAGGGAGTAAAAATTTTCTTCAAAAATATTCTTCCGGCATCGGCGACAAGTCTTGCAACACAAAGTTCAATTGCCACACTGCCTGTAAACCTTGAAAGCTGCAGAAAAATGGGCGTGCCTAAGGATATACGGGAAATTGTTTTACCAATAGGTGCCACAATGCATATGGACGGCAGCTGTTTTGCCGCTATACTCAAAATATCGGTATTATACGGCATATTCGGAAGGGAGTTCACAGGTTTTGGTGTGTGGATACCTGCGGTCGTAATCGCTATAATGTCGGGCATGGTTATGTCAGGAATACCGGGAGGCGGACTTATCGGAGAAATGCTTATTATGACTTTGTATGGATTTCCAATGGAAGCATTCCCGATAATTGCTACAATAGGTTTTCTTGTAGACCCACCCGCAACCATGATAAATGCAACAGGGGACAGTGTTGCTGCAATGATGGTTACACGCCTTGTGGAAGGCAAAGACTGGCTAAAAAAACAGCTTGAACAAAAAGGCAGTTGTGACACAAACCCGTAAAAAACAAAATCCTTACCGTAACGGTTTACGGTAAGGATTCTTTTTGTTAAAAAATATCGGTTGTGTCGATAACCAGATCGCAGTTTTCTTTTATTTTATATGTATCAAAATACTTGTTTTCCAGAGGAATCCACTCGTTTTTGAAACGTTCAAGTTTTTCGTGGTTGCTGCGCTCAAGAATTCTCTGGTGCTTTTTTTCTTCGCTTACATCAAGGAAAATCCTGTAATCGTAATATTTTACAAGGTCAGGATGCATGCAATAAACGCCTTCCACAATATTCAGCCTTTTGCAGAATACTTTTCCGCTTTCAAACATGGATAATGTGTGACAGTCATAGATATTGAAGGTGAAGCTCTGCTGTCTGAGAATGTTTTTGAGAATTTCCTCCTCAAATCTTTCACGGTCAGCATTGCCGCCGGCTTCGTTCAAACGTTCAGCGGTTTTCTTTTCCGGCGGAAGAAAATAGTCGTCCATATGAAATATATTGCAGATAAAATTATCATTTATAAAATTTGCTGTGCTGCTTTTGCCGCTGGCACAAGGACCGTCTATGGCAATTGTAATGGTATCTTTATCGCTTGAATCAAGCAGGGTATTTATGCTTTTAATAATTTTGTTATACATTCTGATCCCCTTAAAGTCAAAGTGGATTAAGTATATCACAGAAAAAATGAAAAGTCTATCTGCATAAATACCAAAAAGTGAGCCATATTAACATCAAACACATATGCAAAAAATTAAAAAGGAGTAAAATAATGAAAAAAATCACTGAAAAAGAACTTGGTGCATACAACGAACTGCTTATTCAGGAAAAAGCAACAATGGACAAGTTCAATTACTATGCGCAGAACTGCAAGGATCCACAGCTGAAAAAGCTTTGCAAAGAGGCAGCTGCACGCCATCAGGAACATTACAACATTATTTTTGCACAGATTCAGTAGGAGATAAAATATGAACGGTTATGACGATAAAACAATGATGACGGACATGCTTGCAAGCCAGAAGTTTATTGCACAGAACTATAATAATTATGCAGGCGAATGTGCAACAAAGCAGTCCAAATCAAAACTGATGAAAATTCTTGGTGAAGAACATGACATTCAGTTTAAAATTTACGAACAGATGAATGCAAAGGGATGGTATCCCGAAACACCTGCACCGCAGGATAAAATAAACGAAGCGGTTCAGCAGCATATTTCAGGAGCTACCAACATCACAAAAGCAGCGGCAAAAGCTAAAAAAAGTAACACAAAGCTGGAAAAAGCCCCTAAAAAAACAGATAAGCCTGTTTCAAAAAAAGCAGCAAAATAATAATAAGGTATCGCGTCAGCGATACCTTATTTGTTTGTGTTGGTTATAACAGTAATGGTAAAAAAATCTTTGCAAGGCCAAGGAATACCAGATATCCGCAGATATCGGTTGTTGCGGTAAGGAAAATTGACGATGCAAGTGCAGGGTCTACATTGAGAGCTTTAAGTATAAGCGGTATAAAAAAGCCGCTTATGCCTGCAATTGTTATGTTGGCAATCATAGCTATAAGCATAATTATGCCAAGATATATACTGCCATATCTTAATGAAAGTACAATGCCTGCAATAAAGCCCATTATTGCACCATTGCAAAGTGCAAGTGCAATTTCTTTGGTAACCAGTTTCCAGTCTTCTTTAAGGCTCAACTCGCCAAGTGTGATGTTGCGGATAACAAGTGAAAGTGTCTGGTTACCTGTGTTACCGCCAAGGGCAGCAACGATAGGCATTGCCGCAGCAAGAGCAGTCACCTGAGCGATTGTGCCTTCAAAAACACTGATAACAGTAGAAGATAAAAATGCTGTTACAAGGTTTACCATAAGCCATGGCAGACGCATTTTTACAGATTTGAAAACAGAGTTGTCAACATCTTCATCTGTGCCCACACCAGCCATTTTCAGGATATCTTCAGTCTGTTCTTCAAAGAGAACGTCGATGATATCGTCAACGGTGATAATACCGAGCAGGCTGTTTTTTCGGTTTACAACAGGGACAACCTTAAGGTCGTACTTGGAAACAATGTGGGAAACTTCCTCCTGGTCCATCTCTGCAGGTACGCTTACTATATTGTCGTACATAATTTCTTCCAGCAGGGTGTCATTGTGTTCTACCAGAATATCACGCAGGTCAGCGGTACCGATAAGTTCCTTGCGTCCGTTAAGTACAAAGATGGTTTCAATAACTTCTGTTTTAGGGGCGATTTCCTTGATTTTGTTAAGTGCTTTGCCAACGGTCCATTTACCGTTCAAAGCTATATATTCGGTTGTCATAAGACCGCCGGCAGTGTCGTCTTCGTAAAGCAGCAGGTTTTCGATTTCCTGAATATCCTTGTGCTTCATCATCTGCAGAATTTTTTTGCGCATATTGATTGGCAGATCGCCCAGAATGTCAGCAATGTCGTCCTTGGACATAAACTTGAACATCTTGAGCATATTGTCAACGCCAAACAGTTCCGCAAGGCGTATCTGCAAATCTTCGTCAGCCTGCTCGTAAACCTGTGCCATGCGCTCGGCGTCAATTCGTTCAGCAAATGAAATAATTTCATCATCGCTGAATTCTTCCAGAGCAATCGCAACGTCGATAGCATATGCGGATTCAATTACGTCAACAAGTTCGTCCTGGTCGCTGGTGAGCAGAGCTTCCTTGAGGTCATATTCCTGCTCTTCAATTTCTTCATCATCAGCTGTGATGATGTCAATAAGCTCAATTTCTTCCTCGTCTTCTTCAGGCTGGGAATCTGCAGAAGAATTGTCTTCGCTTTCATCTTCGTCCTCAAGTTCAGGCAAAGTGTCAGCAAGAACAAAAACTTCTTTTTCTTCCGCTTCTTCGGCGGTAATTTCAATTTCATCTGACGGAGTTTCAATTATATTCTGGGTTTTATTCAATTTTTCTTCGCTCATTGCAATAACCCCCTAAATAATTTTAGTAAAATAAAAAACCTTCTTTTCAGCAAACGCCAAAAAGAAGGTGAAGTTTTCTACTGCACCAAATACAAGCGTTGCTGAATTTTCAAAATATAATTACTCCCGCAAGGGTCGCTTGTCACCTGGTACCACCGTCCTTATATTTAAATATCAAAAATATCTTTTACCAAATTTTATTTTAAGATACTTTTTGCAGTTTTGTCAACATAATTTTAATATGTATGTTTAAAAGTGTGTTATTTTTCAGGCCATGGCAAAAGGTTGAAATCTTTTACAAGCCATGCTTTTTTTGAAATTTCAGCCAGAGGAGAATCGGACAGGGAATCGGAATAAAAATCATCAATCTCTCCGTCAGGAAAAACTTCATAAAAACGGCGTACCTTTTCTTTGCCGTGGCAGTTTATGCCATCGTAAATGCCTGTGTGTTTATCCACATTGCTTGCCATAAGATGTTTTATGCCAAGGTCCTTTATTATCGGTTCAAGCAGAAAATACGGGGAAGCGGAGATAACAACATCATTCTCACGCTGAGTTTCGGCGTAAAAAGGTTTTATATTTTTCTTGTGTATAGCCCAGAATTCCTCAACGGTTTTATCGATGTCCTTAACACTTTTAAAAAACTTGTAAAACCGCTGTTTAAATGCGGTTTTTTCCATTATTTTCAGTGCAAACGGAATTGCACAAAGCCCCTGATATGGCAGCCATTTCCAGGTGGACGGCTGCGTTTTAAGACAGTACAGATAAAAATGTGCTGTGCTGTCACCGTGATATATAGTTTTGTCAAAATCGTAAACGTTCATACTTTATTCCTTGTTTTCCTTGTTTTTGTCAAAAGGTTCTGCTTTGTTTATGAAACCGCCGCCCACAACAATGTCATCACAATAGATAACCACCGACTGGCCTTTTGCTGCAGCACGTACAGGTTCAGGAAAACGCAGCACAACTTTTTCACTGTCACTGTGTTCAACAATGGCTTTGTCACCCTTTGCTGCACTGCGGATTTTTACAACAAA
The DNA here is from genome assembly GCA_015067215.1 of Oscillospiraceae bacterium. GTDB lineage: Bacteria > Bacillota > Clostridia > Oscillospirales > Ruminococcaceae > RGIG3102. The sequence goes on from SVMW01000011.1 coordinate 8,811, forward strand.
TTCATCGTTGATATCAAAGCACTGTCCGTTTGTATATACAGGCTTTTCCAGTTCGACACGGCAGAAAAATTCTTCGCCTGCATAGCCAAGCAGAATATCACCGTTTTCGCAGATTTCCTTTACAAAAGCAGGTTTGCCCAATGCAATGTTTAGTCCTTTTCGCTGACCTATTGTGTAGTTGTGAATGCCTTTGTGGCGTGCAAGTTTTTTGCCTTCAGGGGAGATGAAAAAGCCGCTTTTGATTTTATAACCTTTTGATTCTATAAATTTGCCATGTTCACCGTCAGGAATAAAACAGATTTCCTGACTGTCAGGTTTATCTGCATTGAACAGCTGTAAATCCTGAGCCATAGCCCTGATTTCAGGTTTTTCATATCGTCCTAAGGGAAGCACCAGTCTTTTAAGTATATTCTGCGGCAGACGGTGCAGCATATAGCTCTGGTCCTTGGCATTGTTTGTGGCTTTTTTTACATAGAACACACCATCAGCTTCCTCAACCTGTGCATAATGGCCTGTGGCAACATAAAAAATGCCCATTTCATCTGCTTTGTCACACAGACTTTTAAGCTTTACAAGCGGGTTGCACACAACACAGGGGTTTGGTGTTCTGCCGCTTACATAACTTTTGCAGAAAGGTATAACAACATTTTTTTCAAAGCTGTCCCTTGCGTCTATAACACAGATAGGAATATCAAGGTGCTGTGCAACCCTGTGGGCGTCAGATATGGCATTGTCAGAATGGTCGTTGAAGTTGATTACGGCACCGTACACTTCAAAACCCTGCCTTTTCAGAATATCCACGCAGACGGAAGAGTCCACACCACCGGAAACACCTACCAGAATTTTCTTGTCGCTCAAATTTATTTCCTCCATAACTGCCGAATAAAACGGCGCAGGTTACATGTGATATTTTATATATTCGTCCTGAAATTATACAAACTTTTCGCTTTCCATAACAGCACGGGCGTCACAGCGTTCGTTTTCAGGATGACCTGCATGTCCTTTAATCCAAACATATTCAATCTCGTGCTTTGAAATTTCAGTCAGCAGCTGCTGCCACAGGTCCACATTGAGTGCAGGTTTTCCGTCAGATTTTTTCCAGCCTTTTTTCTGCCAGCCATACACCCAGCCCTTGCTTATGGAATCCAGCACATATTTTGAGTCACTCTGAAGGGTAATGTGGCAGGGCTCTTTGAGTGCTTTGAGGCCAAAAAGCACAGCGCTCAGTTCCATGCGGTTGTTGGTAGTGTCTTTTTCACCGCCGCTTATAACCTTTTCCACTCCGTTGTAACGCAGTATTGCACACCATCCGCCGGGGCCCGGGTTGCCCTTGCATGCACCGTCGGTAAACATTTCAATTTTTTTCATTATATCCTCAGATTTGTTTGTATTATTTATTGTTATGTTATATACTTATAACAGATATTAATATTATATAATGACCGGTAAAGTTTTGTAAAGGTTTCGGTAAAAAATGACAGCTGTGCCTGCAGCCCTCAGTTGACAACATATCCCCGGAAATAGTAAAATATAATATTATAAATTCGTCGTTTATATTATCCTTTTACGGATAATACTCAAAGTAAAAGTGTTCGTGAACAAAATAGATTTCATCAGTCACCTGACAATTTTTTGGCAGGTGTTGTATTGTTGTAAGTAAAGGAGGATATATGGAAAAAAACAACAGATTATCCAACAGAAAATATAATCATAAAAACAAAACACCAAAAGTGAAGGAAAAAATAAGAATAGTTCCTCTTGGCGGCCTTGGTGAAATAGGCAAAAACATGACAGTTTTTGAATGCAAAGAGGATAAATTTATCATAGACTGCGGACTTTCTTTCCCTGACAGCGAAATGTTTGGGGTGGACCTTGTTATTCCTGATTTCAGTTATGTGCTTGAAAACAGGGATTCTATCCGAGGTATTGTTATCACCCACGGACACGAAGACCACATAGGTTCACTGCCTTATCTTCTCCGGGATATTGCACTGCCAATCTATGCAACACCTCTTACCAAAGGGCTTATAGAAAATAAATTAAGTGAACATTCCCTTGAACATATGGTTCAGATAAACGAAATAAAACCGGGAGACAGAATTCAGTTTGGATGTATGACGGTTGTTCCTATTCATGTCAACCATTCAATACCTGATGCAGTCGGTTTTGCAATAGAATCTCCTGCAGGGACAGTTATAACCACAGGAGACTTCAAAATAGACTACACACCTCCACAGGGGGAAACCACAGACCTTGCAACTTTTGCGGAATACGGAAAAAAAGGTGTGCTGGCATTTATGGCAGACAGCACAAACGCTGAAAGACTTGGTTTTTCTGCCAGCGAAAAAACTGTTGCAAACAGCCTTAAACCATTGTTTGAACGTGCAAGCAGCAAGCGAATTGTAATTGCAACTTTTGCATCAAACATTTATCGCCTGCAGACAATTTTTGACCTTGCCGTACAGTATAAACGCAAGGTGGCTGTAAGCGGCAGAAGTATGGTAAAAAATATCGAAATGGCACTGGAACTGGGGTATCTCAATGTGCCTGACGGGGTTATAATTGAAGCAGAAATGGTAAATAAGTATCAGCCTGAACAGATTGTACTGATAACAACGGGCAGCCAGGGTGAACCTCTCTCTGCACTTTCCCGTATGGCAGGCGGTACACACCGTCAGTTTTCGGTAGGCAAAGGGGATTTTATCATCATTTCAGCTACACCTATCCCCGGTAATGAAAAAATGGTTACAAAGGTTATCAATGGCCTTATGCGTCTGGGAGCAGAGGTTATATATGAATCTATGTACGATGTACATGTTTCGGGCCATGCTGCACAGGAAGAACTCAAGCTTATGCTTAACCTTGTAAAACCGAAATATTTTATCCCTATTCACGGGGAATACAAACACCTTAAAAAACATGCTTTGCTGGCACAGGGAGCAGGAATTGACGAAAAGAACATCGTAATTGCCGACCTTGGCGGTGTAATAACCGTCAGTGAAGATGAAATCAAGGTTGACCAGTCGGTACAGGCAGGCCAGATTTTTGTTGATGGACTTGGCGTAGGTGATGTAGGCAGTGTTGTTCTGCGCGACCGCCGTCATCTTTCTCAGGACGGCCTTGTGGTTGTGGTATTCACCGTTGACAGGGCAACAGGCGATCTTTTAAGCGGCCCTGACATTGTTTCCCGAGGTTTTGTTTATGTAAAAGAAAGCGAACAGCTTATCGGCGAAGCAAGACAGAAGGCAAGAAGTGTTCTTGAAAAATATCAGGGATATGAATACAGAGACTGGACAGTTATAAAAGCTAAAATCAGGGAACAGGTTTCCCACGTGCTTTATCAGAAGACAAAGAGAAGTCCTATGGTATTGCCGATTGTAATGGAAATATAAAGGTAATGTTATGAAAAACAGATTTATAAGCACAGACTGGCTGATAGTTATACTGGCGGCGGCATCAGCGGCATTTGCTGTTACTGCTGCGGTATCAAACCCTGCTACAGCAGGGATTATCGGTGCGGGAATTGTTGTCCTGGCAATAATTCTTGCAGTTAACGCAGGTACTACACGAAAGATTGTAAAAAGTATTTTTTATGGCAGCGGCAAACATTCAAACCTTCAGCAGCTCAGTTTTGAAAAGCTTAATATACCTGTAGCAATTATCAGCAAGGATACAATTGTGTGGTATAATGACAGCTTCAGAGAAAGAATGCTGGGGGGCAACGATTCCTACCTCATACAGGTGGAAAAAGTTCTTCCTGATTTTGAAGTGGAAAAAAGCTGCAGCGATACAGGTTTCAATGTAGTGGTTGAAGGCAGGGAATACACTGTTTTTTCTTCCACACCTACCGAAGAAACAAAATTGTGGGTAAGTTATTTTGTGGATGACACACAGTACAAACTTGACCAGCGCGAATATCGTCTGTCACGTCCTGTAATTATGCAGATCGCAGTTGACACATATGATGATGTTCTTAAAGAACTTAAGGAAAGCACCCGTGCACAGATTATGGCAAAACTTGACCAGATGATTGAAGATGCCGCTCTGCGCAACAACGGGCTTATCAACAAATACGGCACATCACGATATACAGTTGTTCTGGAAGAAAGAAATTATCCTGATTTTTCAAGCGGACATTTTGATATTCTTAACGAAGCGAAGAAAATCGGCGGCGAATACAGCGTTACTCTTTCAGTCGGGGTAGGTAAAGGCGGCGTTGACTTTGCAGAAAACGATGCTTTGTCACGACAGGCACTTGATATGGCCCTTGGACGTGGCGGCGACCAGGCTGTTGTAAAAACACATGATGGTTATGAATTCTTTGGCGGCAACAGCCGAAGCGTTGAAAAACGAAGCAAGGTAAGAAGCCGAATTGTGGCAAACGCCCTTAAAGACATTATTCTTCAGAGTGAAAACGTACTGGTTATGGGCCATAAGATGAGCGACCTTGACAGTGTAGGTTCTGCTGTTGGTATGGCGGCTATAGTAAAAGCTCTGGATCGAAAGGTAAACATTGTAATTGATGAAAACCGTACTCTCGCAGGCAACCTTATCGATTGGGTAAAAACAGAAGAAGGCCATGAAAACCTGTTTGTAACACCTGAAAGAGCACAGCAGCTGGTGGATTATCACTCATTGCTTATTATTGTGGACACACATACGGCAAAAATGGCAGAAGACACATCTTTGTGTGAAATGTGCAGCAAAAAGGTTATTATTGACCATCACAGAAAGATGGTTGATTACATATCAGACACAGTGGTTTCTTATCACGAACCTTATGCATCCAGTGCAAGTGAACTGGTAACAGAACTGCTGCAGTATATGCTGCCAGTAAATGCAAAGCTTACACCGGTGGAATCCGGTGCACTGCTCAGCGGTATTATGCTTGACACCCGTAACTTCTCTGAAAAAGCAGGTGTAAGAACCTTTGAAGCAGCAGCTTATCTGCGCCGTCAGTATGTTGATATGGCTACAATTATAAAACTGTTTGCTGTTCCAAAAGAAATTTACGAGGCAAAATCATGTCTTGTAAATAAAGCAGAAACTTACAAGGGTGTTGCAATTTCCATGTCTGAACAATTTGCAGACGAGGTGCAGCTGGCTGTTCCTCAGGCAGCAAACGACCTGCTTACACTTGAAGGAGTTGAAGCAAGCGTTGTTGCCCTGAAAATGGATGACACAATAAGAATTTCCGCACGCAGCCTTGGCGGAATGAATGTTCAGGTGCTTATGGAATATCTCGGCGGCGGCGGACATCTGACAATGGCAGGTGCACAGCTTAAAGATATGACACTTGACCAGGCAAAAGAAAAAATATACGAAAGTATTGATAACTATAAAAGGTAAAAAGTAAAAAGGAGTGTACAGATTATGAAAGTAGTACTTTTACAGGATGTTAAATCCATAGGCAAAAAAGACCAGCTGGTTAATGTTTCTGACGGTTATGCAAGAAACTTTTTGTTCCCACGCAAACTTGCAAAGGAAGCAACTGCAGGTGCTATCAATGATGTAAAAACAAAAGAAGCTGCAAAAGCTCACCATAAACAGGAAGAAATCAACGCAGCAAATGAACTCAAAGCTAAAATTGACGGCAAAATTGTTGCTCTCAAGGCAAAAGCCGGCAAAGAAGGCAAACTTTTCGGTGCAGTTACATCCAAGGATGTTGCTTCAGAAATCAAAAAGCAGTTTGGTGTTGAAGTTGACAAGAAAAAACTTGTTATGGATGACATCAAAGTTTTTGGCAGTTATGACTGCACAGTAAAGCTTTATCCTGAAATCGCAGCTAAAATTACAGTAAAGGTTGAGGAGTAAGTTTTAAATGGACAAGCAGTTGGATTTGGCTCTTGGCTCAATAGGCATAAACGAGCCATACAGCATGGAGGCAGAACAGGCAATTCTGGGGGCTGCTATCATTAGTCCGGAAACAGTATCTTTAATAATCGAACAGGTAAGGGCGGAGTATTTCTATTCAAAGCAGAATCAGAAGATTTTTCTGGAAATACATAAACTTTTCAACGCCAATATCCCGTCCGATTTTATCACTGTGCTCAACAGTGTTATTGAAGCAGGAGTTTTCAATGACGAAGCGGAAGCAAAAGTGTATCTTACACAGCTTGCCGAAACAGTTCCAAGTTTGTCCAATATTTCCTCCTATGCAAAGATTGTAAGAGAAAAATATATGATACGCATGCTGCTCAACACAGCAACAGACGTTATCAAACAGACACAGGAATCTCCCGATGCAGATACGCTTATGGAATACGCTGAACAGCGTATATATGAACTGCGTCAGGGCAAGGACACTTCGGCACTCAGTCATATCGGTCTTTCAGCAGCCGAAAGTTTTGACCGCCTGCGCAAACTGTCAGGCAAGGACAGAGAAAAATATCTCGGTATTCCCACAGGGTTTTCCTACCTTGACAAAATGCTTACAGGCCTTGGACGAAGCGACCTTATTATTCTTGCGGCACGTCCTGGTATGGGTAAAACTTCATTTGTGCTTAACATTGCGACAAATGTTGCCCAGCGTGCAAACCTGCCGGTAGCTATTTTCTCCCTTGAAATGACAAAGGAACAGCTTACCAGCCGTATGATTTCCGCAGTGGCTCACATCGACAGCCAGATTATGCGTTCAGGCAACATTCAGCTTGACGAATGGGACAATATCTCCCGTGCAGTAGGTGAAATTTCTGACCTGCCAATCTATCTGGATGATACATCCAACGTTACAGTTTCCGATATCAAGGCAAAAATACGCCGTCTTAACCAGGACCCTAACAGAGAACCTGTTGGTCTGGTTATAATCGACTATCTGCAGCTTATGAGTACAGGCAAACGCAACGAGTCCCGTGTACAGGAAATCAGCGAAATTACCAGAAACCTTAAGATTATGGCAAAGGAACTCAATGTTCCGCTTATTGTTCTTTCACAGCTTTCCCGTAGTGCTGAAAAAGGTCAGGGCCGCGATGCCCGCCCTGCACTCAGTGACCTGCGAGATTCCGGTTCTATTGAACAGGATGCTGACGTTGTACTGTTCCTTTACCGTGATGCTTACTACAGTCAGGGTGACCCGGATGTTGACCAGTCCAAAGCAGAATGTATCGTTGCAAAAAACCGTCATGGTGAAGTAGGCAAGGTTTATCTTGGCTGGGATGGTGCACATACAAGATTCTATAATATTGATTTTGTACACGAAGATGAATAATTTGTTTTTAAATACAATAAAACAATATGATATGATAAATAAAGGTGATACAGTGGCAATCTGTCTGTCCGGCGGGGCAGACAGCATGGCACTGTTTCACCTTATGTGTGTTTATAGAGAACAGCTGGGGATTGAGATCTTTGCAATACACATAAACCACGGGCTGCGCAGTGAAAGTGATGAGGAAGAAAACTTCATCAGAAACTACTGCGAAAATCTTGGAGTTGAATGTATTACAACACGTTTTGAAATGAGCAGCAGACAGAAACCTCAGGGACTTTCAACAGAAACCTGGGCAAGACAGCTGAGGTATGAATTTTTTGACAAAACAGCAAAATGCAGAAAGGCAAAGCTTGCAACGGCACACACTTTAAGTGATAAGTGTGAAACGGTTATATTCAATCTCTGCCGCGGTGCGAGTTTAAAGGGTTCCTGCGGTATACCGGCGGTGAGAGGCAACATAATCCGTCCGCTTATCAACTGTACAAGAGAAGATGTGGAAAACTACTGCAGCAGAAACAATATTCCCTATGTAACGGACAAATCCAATTTTTCGGAAGAATATTCCCGTAACAAAATCCGTTTAAAGGTTGTGCCTGTGTTAAAACAGCTTAATCCGAAAAGTGAACAGCAGATTGGTGAATTTACACGGGAAATGGAACAGATATACACATTTTTAACCCAATTAAGTGATACTCTGTACAGGAATTCAATATCACTTAACGGTTTTGTGCTCGATATTGTCCGTAAAGCAGATGATGTGGTAATAAAACTTTTTCTCAGAAATGTTCTGGATAAATATGGTTGTCTGTCAAAGGAAAACATCGAGGATATTCTGCAGGGAATAAAAGATGGAAAATTTTCCCGACAGTTATCAAAAGATATTCTATGCGAAATAAAAAACGGCTATCTGTCATTTTATAAACCGCGGACTACAGTGCCGCAGACAGATGTGATGCCGGTAGCAGTTGAATTTGAAAAAGAGGTACAATTTCTTGGCAACGGCTACATTTTGCGAAGATTATCTGTAAACAAACTGGAAAAAATGAAAAAAATTGATAAAAACTATTTAAATAATTGTATCAATTGTGATACAATAAAGTGTAACTTGTTTTTTCGCACAAGAAAAACAGGGGACACCTTTACCTTTTCTGCACGCAGGGTAACCAAAACACTGAAAAAGATTTTTATTGAGGATAAAATTCCTCAGAAAATCCGTGATAGAATTGCAGTTTTGTCCGATGAAAACGGCAATGTTATCTGGCTGGACGGCTATGGTGTGAACGGACCTTATAAAGCAGAAAAAAACACAAAAAATATTTTGATAATAGAAAAAATGTAAAGTGAGTAAAAATTATGTTGAATGATATTGAAAGAGTTCTGGTGTCTGAAGAAGAAATCAAAGAAATTACAAAACAGCTTGGTAAAAAAATTACAGAAGACTACCAGGGCAAAGATGTGCTTTTAGTTTCCATTCTTAAAGGCGCTGTAGTTTTTATGGCTGACATCATGAGAGAAATTGACCTTAAATGTGAAGTTGACTTTATGGTTGTTTCTTCCTACGGTTCAGGCGTAAGAACATCAGGTAACGTAAAAATCATCAAAGATGTTGATATTCAGCTTACAGGAAAGGATGTTATCATCATTGAAGATATTCTTGACTCCGGTCTTACACTTAACTATATAATCAATATGCTTAAGGAAAGAAACCCTAACAGCATTGAAATATGTACACTTCTGGACAAACCGTCCGGCAGACAGGCAGACGTAACAGCAAAATACATTGGCAGAACAGTACCGGATGCATTTGTTGTTGGTTATGGTCTTGACTATGACGAATTTTACAGAAATCTGCCGTATGTTGGCATCCTTAAACCGGAAGTTTACACAAAATAATTTTTTATAATTTAAAGGAGATATCTTTTGGTTAAAAAAAGAGGTAACGGAGCTTTTCCGTTTGTTGCAATGTTGCTGCTGATGATTGCCATGGCAGTTATACTTAACAAGCCGAGCAATCTGACAGAAATGAAAATGAGCGAAGCTATTGACCTGTTCAAGGAAAACAAGGTTGAAGAGTTTGTTCTTAACATCGGCAACGGCAGACTGGAAATTGACCTCCGTAATGAAGAGGATAATATTACCTACAGTGTTCCAAGTGTGAACTACTTTGTAGAAAAAATCGACCCGTATGTAGAACAGTATGATATCCCGCACGACTTTATTGCTCCTGCAAGCTACCCTGCATGGCTCAGTGTAATACCATATGTTCTTATGCTGCTGTTTATTGGTATAATGTTCTTCAACATGTATAATCAGGCAAACGGCGGCGGCAAAGGCATGAGCGTTGGCCGTGCCAAAACAAAAGATGCAGGAGATTTGTCACAGCGCAAATACTTTAAAGATGTTGCAGGTGCAGACGAAGAAAAAGAAGAACTTGTTGAAATTGTTGATTTTCTCAAAGACCCAAGCAAATTCAATGCACTTGGTGCAAGAATTCCAAAGGGTGTACTGCTTGTAGGCCCTCCGGGTACAGGTAAAACTTTGCTTGCAAAGGCAACTGCCGGCGAAGCAGGTGTTCCGTTCTTCTCAATTTCAGGTTCTGATTTTGTGGAGATGTATGTTGGTGTTGGTGCTTCCCGTGTAAGGGATCTGTTTGACAAAGCTAAAAAAGCCGCACCGTCCATCATCTTTATTGACGAAATCGACGCAGTAGGCCGTCAGCGTGGTGCAGGTCTTGGCGGCGGTCACGATGAAAGAGAACAGACACTCAACCAGCTGCTTGTTGAAATGGACGGCTTTGGTGCAAATGAAGGCGTTATCATTATGGCAGCAACAAACCGTGCCGATATCCTTGACCGTGCACTTCTCAGACCGGGCCGTTTTGACAGACAGATTTATGTTGGTGCTCCTGATATCAAGGGCAGGGAAGAAATTCTCCATGTACATCTGAAAAACAAACCGATAGGTCCTGACGTTGAACCAAAAGCTATTGCACAGGCTACAGCAGGCTTTACAGGTGCAGACCTCGAAAATCTTTGTAACGAGGCAGCACTTATGGCTGCCAAAAAAGGCAAAAAAGCTATTACACAGGCAGATATTGACGCTGCAGTTATCAAGGTAATTGCAGGCCCTGAAAAGAAATCCCGTGTTGTTACACCTAAAGAAAAGAAACTTGTTTCCTACCACGAAGCAGGCCATGCAGTGGCAACTTATGTATGCGAAACAAGCCACCCTGTAAAAGAAATTTCCATCATTCCTCGCGGTATGGCAGGCGGCTATACACTTTCAATTCCGGAAGAAGATTCCAACTACCGCACAAAGAAAGAAATGCTGGACGAAATTGTTACACTTCTCGGTGGTCGCTGTGCAGAACAGCTTATCCTTGAAGATATTTCTACAGGTGCATCAAACGACCTTGAAAGAACAACTGCTATTGCGAAAGCAATGGTTATGCGCTATGGTTTCTCTGACAAACTTGGCAATGTTGTTTACGGCCACGACCCGCAACAGACATTCCTTGGCAGAGACTACGGTCAGGGTCAGGGTTATTCCGATGCTGTTGCAAATGAAATTGACAGCGAAATCCGCCGTCTTGTTGACGAAGGCTACAACCGTTGTATGCAGATTCTTCAGGACAACATCGACAAACTTCACATTGTTGCAAAAATCCTTATGAAACAGGAAAAAATAACAGGTGAAGAATTTGCAGAAATCATGTCCGAAGGTTATGTTTATGTTGAAGAAACAGAAACACCTGTAATTGAAGAAACTGTTAAAGAACCAACAGCAGAAGAAATTGAAAATGCAGAAGTTGTTGTGGAAATTATTGAAGCAGCAAACGAAGAAAGCACAGAAACTGTGGTTGAACCTGTTGTAAGTGAAAACACAGCAGAAACAGAAGAAAAAACAGAAGAATAAACAAATGAAGGCGGTCTTTTGACCGCCTTTTGTTTGTTTATGAAACTAAAATACGGGCAATTTATACCATAGGTGAAAATGCAAAAGGATTTTGCATTTTTTCCAAAGTAATTTGCTATACATTTGCGGCGGTATTTAGTATAATCGGGACAGTCGAACAGAAAGGAAATGTGTAATATATGCTTGGAGAAAAGTTGATTACATTAAGAAAAAAATACGGTTACAGTCAGCAGGAACTTGCAGATAAACTTTCGGTAACAAGGCAAACAATATCCAACTGGGAATTAAATCAGGGTGCTCCTTCTTTGGATAAAGCACTGGAACTTGTCACAATATAAAGGTAAAAAGTGCGAAATAATTGTAAAAAGACCCATGCCTGGTATAGATGCTGTGTTTAATATACAGGGAACAATTGTTGACTGGGATAATAACTGGATTGTAATGCAGACAGAAAGCAAAAAAACTGTAAGTAAAAAAATATTCCGTACAGATAATATATTCAGTGTAAAATAGATAATAGAATAGAATGAGACGGTGTGTCGGTATACGGCATGCCGTTTTTGTTCACCACAACATGTTGTGTCGCTTTTTGACAGTATAAAGACGGATATTGTGTCTTGTTCTTGACAAAAATTTTCATAAAAGTTAAAATTATATAGTTAATGATTAAATGGAGAAATATGCCTTTAAGATGTTTACTGCATAGGGCATATTGATAATAATTTACAGGAGAACAAAATGGCAAAACAGTCAAAGGTTTACGGCAACGAAAGTATCAGCAGTCTCAAAGGTGCTGACAGGGTACGAAAACGCCCTGCGGTTATCTTTGGTTCCGATGGTATCGAAGGTTGTCAGCATTCGGTTTTTGAAATTCTGTCCAACAGTATTGACGAAGCCCGCGAAGGACACGGCAATAAAATTATAATGACAAGATATGCTGATGGTGCAATTGAAGTTGAAGACTTCGGCCGCGGTATTCCTGTGGACTACAATAAAAACGAAGACCGCTACAACTGGGAACTCTTGTTCTGCGAAATGTACGCAGGCGGTAAATACAACAACAACTCAGGGGATAACTACGAATTTTCTCTGGGTCTTAATGGGTTGGGCCTGTGTGCAACACAGTATGCTTCTGAATATATGACTGTTGACATTATGCGTGATGGTTTTGCGTATCATCTTGATTTTGAAAAAGGTGAAAATGTGGGCGGTTTGCATAAAACCGAAACAGGCAAATGTACCACAGGCTCCAAAATCAAGTGGAAACCGGACAACACAGTTTTCAGCGACATAAATATTCCTGTAACATACTTTGAAGAAGTTCTCAAAAGACAGGCAGTTGTAAACCCTAATGTTCTGTTTGTATTTAAAAACCAGAAAGACAAGGGCTTTGAAACAAAGGAATATTTTTACGAAAAAGGTATTGTAGACTATGTGGAGGAAATCTGTGACGGAGAAAACCTTACACAGATTGTTTCCAACAGCTATGAAACAAGCGGCAAAGACCGTGATGATATGCCTGAATATAAAGTTAAAATGAATGTAGCTTTTGCGTTCTCCAACAAAGTGCAGAAGATTGAGTACTATCACAACTCCAGTTTCCTTGAATATGGCGGAAGCCCTGAAAGAGCTGTAAAAGCTGCTTTTGTATATCAGATTGACGCCTTTGCAAAACAGAAAAATCTGTATAAGAAAAATGAAAGCAAAGTGACATTTCAGGATATAGAAGATTGCCTTGTGTTTGTTTCCAGTTGTTTTTCCACAATGACAAGCTATGAAAACCAGACAAAAAAGGCTATTACAAACAAGTTTATTGCTCAGGCAATGACAGAGTTTTTAAAACGTACCCTGGAAGTTTACTTTATTGAAAACCCTGATGAAGCAATGAAAATTGTTCAGCAGGTTATTGTAAACAAACAGTCACGCGAACAGGCGGAAAAAACACGAATCAGCCTTAAAAAGACTATCAGTGAAAAAATTGACCTTGCAAACCGCGTGCAGAAGTTTGTTGACTGCCGCAGCAAGGACGTTGCAAAACGCGAAGTTTATATTGTAGAAGGTGACTCTGCTCTCGGTGCATGTAAAACCAGCCGAGATGCTGAATTTCAGGCTCTTATGCCTGTAAGAGGCAAAATTCTCAACTGTCTCAAATGTGACTATGACAGAATTTTCAAAAGTGATATCATAACCGACCTTATCAAAGTTCTCGGCTGTGGTGTTGTAAGTCCTGCAAAATATCAGAAAGCAGGCATTGCAACCTTCAACATTGACAATCTTCGTTGGAACAAGGTGGTTATCTGTACCGATGCTGACGTTGACGGTTTCCAGATCAGAACACTTATTCTTACAATGCTTTACCGTCTCTGTCCACAGCTTATTGACGACGGCTTTGTGTATATTGCAGAAAGCCCGTTGTACGAAATCAACACAAAGGATAAAACCTATTTTGCATATACAGAAGAAGAAAAGAAGAATATTCTCAGCAGAATAGAAAAACAGAAATTTACAATCCAGCGTTCCAAAGGTCTTGGCGAAAACGAACCTGAAATGATGTGGATTACAACAATGAACCCTGAAACACGCCGTCTTATCAAGGTGTGCAGGGAAGATGTTGAACGCACACAGGAAATGTTTGAACTGCTGCTTGGCGACAACCTTGCAGGCCGTAAACAGTACATTCAGGACTTTGGTGCTGATTATCTTGACCAGCTGGATTTATCATAAGGAAAGGACAGTCTGAACTATGGCAAGAAAAACTAAAAAAGAGCAGAACCTGCCAAAAACTCAGGGACTGCCTGACAATGTTGAAATTCTCTCCGCAGGTGAAGTTCTGGAAAACCCGATCACTGACACTCTGCGCGAAAACTATATGCCTTATGCTATGAGTGTTATTGTTTCCCGTGCTTTGCCGGAAATTGACGGTCTCAAGCCGAGCCACCGTAAACTGCTTTACACAATGTACGACATGGGTCTGCTTAAAGGCGCAAAGACAAAATCTGCCAATATTGTAGGTCAGACAATGCGTCTTAATCCTCATGGTGACCAGGCAATTTACGAAACAATGGTTCGTCTTGCACGAGGTAACGAAAGCCTGCTTGTACCTTTTGTAGACAGCAAAGGTAACTTTGGCAAGGCTTACTCCAGGGATATGGCCTGTGCGGCTTCCCGTTATACAGAAGCTAAACTTGAAGCAGTATGTGAAGAACTGTTCCGTGATATCGATTACGATACAGTTGACTTTGTGGACAACTACGACTCAACACGCAAGGAGCCTACACTTCTGCCTACAACATTCCCGAACATTCTTACAAACAATACTCTTGGTATTGCTGTAGGTATGGCATCTTCAATCTGTTCCTTTAACCTTGAAGAAGTATGCCGCACTACAATTGCTCTTATAAAAGATGCAAAGCACGAGATCAGGGATACTCTGCTTGCACCTGATTTTGCAGGCGGAGGTATAGTGCTTTATGACCAGAGCGATATCGACCAGGTGTACAACACAGGCCGTGGCAGTATCCGCGTGCGCAGCAAATGGCAGGCAGTAAAGGCTGACGGCGGCACTATAATTGAAGTTACCGAAATTCCGCCAACCACAACGGTTGAAGCGATAATTGATAAAATTGCAGACCTCTGGAAACAGGGGAAAATCAAGGAAGTTAACGGCATCCGTGATGAAACCGATCTCAAAGGCCTTAAAATTGCTATCGATGTAAAACGCGGCACCGATGTGGATAAACTTATGCAGAAACTGTTTAAGCTCACACCGCTGGAAGATTCCTTCAGTGCAAACTTCAATATTCTCATAGCAGGTGCACCGAGAGTAATGGGTGTCGGAGAAATTATTGAAGAATGGGTTGCGTTCCGTACCGATTGTGTGAAACGACGCACATATTACAACCTTAAACAGAAAAAAGACAGACTTCACCTTGTGAAAGGCCTGGAATATATTCTTCTGGACATTGACAAGGCAATTGAAATCGTACGAAATACTGAAGATGAAAAGGATGTTGTGCCAAACCTTATGATAGGTTTTGGAATTGACGAAATTCAGGCAGAATATGTAGCCGAAATCCGTCTGCGACAGCTTAACCGCAACTATATCCTTAAACGTATCGAAGAAAAAGACAATCTCATCAAAGAAATTGCTGAACTTGAAGATATCCTTAAAAACGATAAAAAGGTTAAAAAAATTATCATTTCTGAGCTTGAACATGTAATCAAAAAATATGCCAAGCCAAGAAAAACACAGATTATGTACGAATCTGTTATGGATATGGATGAAGAAGAGGAAGAAGCTATTCCGAACTATCCTGTAAATATCTTTGTTACACAGCAGGGTTATGTTAAAAAAATTACTCCTCAGTCACTCAGAATGAGTGGTGAACACAAACTTAAAGCAGAGGATTATATTATACAGCATATAGAAACTACCAACGACATTGATTTGCTGTTCTTCACAAACAAGCAGCAGGTTTACAAATGCAAGGCTGCTGTGTTTGAAGATACTAAAACCAGTGTGATGGGCGAATATGTTCCTGCCAAACTTGGCATGGAAGACGGCGAAGAAGTGGTAAAGATGGTTCACACCAGAGACTACAAAGGTTTTGTGCTGTTCTGCTTTGACAACGGTAAAGCTGCAAAGGTTCCGCTTTCTGCATACGAAACCAAACAGAACCGTAAAAAACTTATAAATGCTTATAGTGACAAAGCAACTCTTGTGGGTATTATCAGCAGTGAAGAAAATGTTGATGTAGCGTTTATATCTTCTGTAAATCGTGCACTTGTTGTGAACACAAGTCAGATAAGCGAAAAAACAACCAAAAATTCTGCAGGTATTCAGGTTCAGACGCTTAAAAAGAACCAAACTGTAAAAACAGTTAAACTCAGCAGCGAAGCTCAGTTTGCAAACCCTGCAAAATATAAGACTAAAAACATACCAGCAGCAGGCAGTTTTCTTAAAGAAGAAGATATTGCACAGCAGCTTACACTGTGAAAAATCAGGCAGTAAGCGGTTATTTGCGATATTTTAATGATAATATTGAAATTACTTCTTGCATAATTGGGGATGATGTGGTATAGTAATATGGTCATATCACAAAGGGACGGAGGTCGTGTAAAATGGGCATTTTGGAAATTATTGCTGGCGTAGCACTTATTCTGTGTTGTGTAGTTGTAAGCTTGCTGGTATTGGCACAGGAACCAAAAACCAGCGGTATGTCTGCAATGACAGGCGGCAGTGAAGTTTACGGCGATATGCAGACAAGAACAGCAGACGCTAAATTGGCTAAATTGACAAAATATGCTGGCGTAGCATTTTTCGTATTGATAATTGCTGTTAGCGCAATCAGCGTATTGGTAAAATAATCAAAAGCAGTTCAAAACTCGTCTTGCAAAAGACGAGTTTTTTGTTATATTAGAAATATAAAAGAGAATCATATTTATATAAGTTTTTACTGAAAGGGTAGCTATGCCGATTAAAGACAGAATTTTAAAAGAGCTTGAGAGCGGTCCTAAAAAATTCAAGACACTTAAAACAAAGTTCAAAGGAAGTAAAAAGTTTTATGCTGCAATGGAAGATTTGTACCAAAAAGGCATAATTGACGAAAAAAATGGATTAATTGTTCTGACTAAACCTAAAAATGAAAAAACTGAAAAACCAAAGGATGTTTTTGAAGGTACAGTTGTAAAGCTTACGGAAAACTACGGTTTTGTCCGTGTGGAAGAATGGGACAAGGATGTTTTTGTTGCCGGTAAATTTATGATGGGCACCGTTGTGGGTGATGTGGTGGAGCTTAAAAAGATTCCGTCAAGACGTCATCAGTATGAAGGCGAAATCATCAATATTGTAAAAGAAAAAACAAATCTTGTGGCAGTAGCAGAAAAAACTCATGGCAACATCTATGCTGTTCTCCGTGACTGTCCTGTACTGGCACTGCCTATTGAAAATCGCCGCAGAGACCTGCAGCAGGGTGATGTTATTGTGGTCGATGTTTTCGGCAGAGGCCGCAGCCACCGTGCACTGACAGCAAAGGTGCGCGAAAACCTTGGCAGAGTAACAAACAGCACCAAAGCTGTGGAACTTCTGCTTATGGAAAAGAATGTTACTGCAGACTTTGAAGACAAGGTTATCACGGAAGTTGATGAAGTTGTAAGCCGCATTGATATGGCGACAGAATATAAATTCCGCGAAGACCTGACAGGTGAATGCATTTTTACAATCGACTCTGCCTCCACAAAGGATATTGACGATGCTATTTCTGTTTCAAAAACAGAGGACGGATATCGTCTTGGTGTACACATTGCAGACGTAAGTCATTTTGTAAAACCTGCAAGTTTTGTAAATCAGGCAGCTTTCAGCCGCGGCACATCAATCTATTTTGGCGACAGTGTTATTCCTATGCTGCCAAAAGCTCTTTCAAACGAAGCCTGTTCCCTTAACCCTGGCGAAGAACGCCTTGCGTTTACATGTGATATGCAGCTGGACAGCAGCGGTGCAGTAAAAAGCTACCGCTTTTATAAATCTGTCATAAAATCCCGTCTTAAAGGTGTTTACAGCGAAATCAATGATATTTACTTTGAAGATGCGGAAAAACCTCGTATTAAAGAAAAGTACAATCTGCAAGAACCTTTACAGGAAACTGCAAAGGTTTCTGCTGAAATAAGAGAAAAGTACAGCGAAGTATATGAAAGCCTTATGGTTGCAAAGGAACTGTACGGGAAACTCAACAGCAGACGCATTCAGCGTGGTGCTATGGACATTGAAAGTGACGAAGCATATGTAATCTTTGACGAAAAAAACCGTGTTGTCGACATTAAAAAACGTGAACGCGGCGAAAGTGAAAAGATGATTGAAGAATTTATGCTTCTTGCAAACGGATGTTCTGCAAACCTTGCGAAAAAAATGGACCTGCCATTTGTTTATCGCATACATCAGGAACCTGATGCGGAAAAGCTTTTTACTTTCAAGGAAAACCTTAAAAAATTCGGTCTTCGCCTTGAAGTTAAACAGGGTGAAACACTGCAGAGCGGTTTTTCACGCCTGCTGGATAAATCCCGCGGCACAAAGCTGCAGCATTTTGTACACAAAGGTGCACTGAGGGCACAGTCAAAGGCTAAATATTCTGAAGAACCGCTGGGCCATTTTGGCTTATCGCTGGACGATTATGCCCATTTTACCAGCCCTATACGCCGTTATCCTGACCTTGCAATTCACCGTATTCTTACCGATGTGGTAAACGGTGTTCCAAAGGAAAAAATCAAAAAGAAATACGAAAAATTTGCAAAAGCCGCAGCGAAACAGTCTTCCGACACAGAGCTTAACGCAATGCAGATTGAAAGGGATGCAACTGATATCTATGTTGCCGAATACATGAGCAGGCATATCGGCGAAGAGTTTGAAGGTGCGGTTTCCAGCGTTACAAACTTTGGCGTTTATGTTGAACTTGGAAACACGGCTGAAGGCCTTGTGCATGTGTCACTTATAGATATGGTAAACCCTATTCTTCAGGAAGGTTTCTGCCTGTACTGTCCTGTAACAGGCAGAAAATATACAATCGGTGACAATGTAAAAATCAAAGTTGTGGGCTGTGATATTATGAAAGGCAACATAGACTTTGAGTTTGTTGAATAAAAGATGAAAACAGAGACCTGTCAGGTGACGGGCCTCTGTTATTTTTTTGAAAAAATTGCATATAAATATAGAAATTGCCAACAATAACAACACATACGGAAGGGTGATTGTTATGTTAAAAAAACTGCTGGGAAAAAACAGACAGCCGATAAACAGGGAAGTTGATGAACTTATAAAAGAGATAAGAAACTGCGAATATCTTATGGCACGCAATGAGGTGCTTTTTGACATGACTACCGACGAAGACCTTATTGAAGCACAGATATACGAAAGAGAATCGCTGCGGTATCAGTACAACTATCTGCTGAAACAGCTCAGATGCAAAGAGAATCAGCTCTGTCTGGAAAGTCAGAAAGTAAGAACGGGGGAATAGATAATGAACACAGGCCTGTTACTGATAATTGCAGCTGTTACGGCAGTGATGGTGACATATGCAATTTCAAAAACAAAACATCCCGTGGTCACAGCATTCAGAAGTGCCATGTGCGGCACAGCTGCCCTGCTGCTTATAAACTTAACCGCAAAGGCTACAGGCTGTTACATAGCATTCAATTGGTTTACGGTTTTCGTTTCCACATTTCTGTCTCTGCCGGGGGTGGTGGGTATGCTGCTGCTGAATATAATTTTTATCTGAAACATATATGTTTTTATATATGCTGCTTGTGCTTTTACCTGTAATTTGATATTATTATTTTGATAAATATTGATTAAAGGTGAATTTATGAAAAAAGTACATTGGCCCGGCGCAACACTTATGATGCCTGTACCGCCTGCACTTGTTTCCTGCGGTACAAAGGAAAACCCAAACTGTCTTACAATAGCATGGACAGGTATAATCAACAGTCAGCCGCCAAAAACATATATAAGTATTCGTCCTGAACGCCATTCATATGAAATTATTAAACAGTCAAAGGAATTTATCATCAATATGCCTACTGCAAAGCTGGTGAAGGAAATTGACTGGTGCGGTGTTAAAAGCGGCGCCAGGGAGGACAAATTCAAAGCTATGAACTTTACCCCTTACGAAGTCGAGGGCTTTGAATGTCCTGCAATTGCAGAACTGCCTATTGCACTTACCTGCAAAGTGTTTGATATCGTGCCTCTGGGCTGTCACGACATGTTTATGGCAGATATTACAGGCGTTATTGTAAACGAAGACCTGCTGGACGAAAACGGACGCCTTGAAATTGAAAAGGCTGGGCTTATGGCTTATGCCCACGGACAGTATTTTGAACTTGGCAAAAAAATTGGCAGTTTTGGTTTCAGTGTTAAAAAGCCGGAAAAGAAGAGCAAAAAAAGAACAGGACAGAAACCACCTGTCAAGAAAAAAACAGATAAAAAATAAAAATTGTTAATAACGGACCATGAGCGGTCCGTTATTTTGTTTATTGTGCCAAAAATCAAAATATACGCAATATTCGATTGAAAACCACAATATCTTGTGATAAAATTTAAGAACAGCTTTCAATATATAGTAACTTTATAATATATAAATCACAGGAAGGAGAAAATATGTACGTAGTAATAAAACGTGACGGCAGACAGGTTCAGTTTGACGCATCCAAAATAGAAATAGCAATTCTCAAGGCAATGCGCTACGGCAGCGGCATTGTTAACGAAGAACTTGCAAAAAAAATAGCAGAGGATTTCCAGAGTGACAAAATGATTGTTACAATCAAGGAAATTGAAGACTATGTTTACGCTGCTCTTATCGAAAGCGGTGACATGCTTACCGCAAAATGTTACGAAGCTTACCGTGCAGTACGCGAATATCAGCGTCAGCGCAACACAATCGACAATAAAGTTATCGGCCTTATCAACGGTGAAAACAAGGAAAGCCTGATGGAAAACTCCAACAAACAGGAAAATCTTATCTCCACCCAGCGTGACCTTGTAGCCGAGGAGGTTTCCAAAGACATTGCAAAACGTATGATGCTGCCACCTCATATTGCGCAGGCACACGACAATGGTCTTATCCACATTCACGACCTTGGCCACTACCTTAACCCATCCTTCAACTGTTGTCTTATCAACCTTAAGGATATGCTGGAACACGGCACAGTAATCAACGGTAAGATGATTGAAAAACCAAAAACTTTCCGCACAGCCTGCACAATTGCAACACAGATTATTGCACAGGTTGCATCAGGTCAGTTTGGCGGCCAGACAATGAGCCTTGCACATCTTTCTCCGTTTGTCCGTATTTCCGAAGAAAAAATCCGTCGTGACCTTGTTATCGAATGGAACGAAAACGGTTTTATGTACAATGAACAGCAGTTGGAAAAAATTGTTCAGCGCCGTCTTAAAGAGGAAGTTAAAGCAGGCATACAGACTATTCAGTATCAGATAAACACACTGCAGACATCCAACGGCCAGAGCCCGTTCCTCAGCGTGTTTATGTACATCAGCGAATACCCTGAATACGAAAAAGAAACTGTTATGCTTATCGAAGAAGTTCTCCGTCAGCGTATACAGGGCATTAAAAACGAAGTTGGTGCATGGATTACCCCTGCTTTCCCTAAACTGCTTTATGTAACAGATGAAAACAACATCCGCGAAGACAGCAAATACTACAGCCTTACACAGCTTGCAGCTGTTTGTGTTTCCAAACGCATGATGCCTGACTTTATCAGTGCAAAACATATGCGCCAGAACTACGAAGGCAATGTTTTCGGCTGCATGGGCTGCCGTGCATGGCTTTCACCATACAAAGGCCCTATCAACAACACAGAGGGCGAATACAAATGGTACGGCCGTTTTAATATGGGCCTTACATCCCTCAACCTTGCAGACGTTGGCCTTTCCGCACAGGGTGACCTTGACAAGTTCTGGAAAATTCTTGAAGACAGACTGGAACTTTGCCGCGAAAGCCTTATGCTTCGTTATGAAAAACTTAAAAACGTTACAAGCGATGTGTCCCCAATCCACTGGCAGCACGGCGCAATTGCACGCCTTGCCCCACACGAACCTATTTATCCGTTGCTTCAGAATGGCTATGCAACTATTACTCTGGGTTACATCGGTCTGTACGAATGTGTAATGGCACTTATCGGCAAAAGCCACACAACACCTGAAGGTGAAAAACTGGGCGTTGAAATTATGAAAAACCTTAAAGCCCACATTGTAAAATGGAAGGAAGAAACAGGCCTTGGTTTCGCACTTTACGGCACACCAAGTGAATCTCTGACCGAACGTTTTGCAAAATGTCTCCAGCGCCGTTTTGGTGTTGTACCGGGCATTACCGACCGTAACTATCTCACAAACAGCTATCATGTGTTTGTAGGGGAAGAAATTGATGCTTTCCAGAAGCTTAAATTTGAAAGCCAGTTTCATCCAATATCCTCAGGCGGTGCAATCAGCTATGTTGAACTGCCAAACCTTGCACAGAACCCGGAAGTTATTCTTACACTTATCAAATATATGTACGAAAATGTTCAGTACGCTGAAATGAACACAAAACTGGACTTCTGCATGGAATGTGGTTTTGAGGGAGAAATCCTCTGCGACGATAACCTTGAATGGTATTGTCCAAACTGCGGCAACCGCGATAAATCCCGTATGAATGTTGTACGCCGTACCTGTGGTTACCTTGGCGAAAACTACTGGAACGAAGGCAGAACACAGGAAATTAAAGAACGCGTGGTACATCTTTGATTTTTTGCATTATAAACCGTATAAAATGTCATCCTTTATATTTTAAAGGATGACATTTTTTTTGAGGCTTTTGACTTTTTTTGTGTTATTTTTTGGCTCAAAACTGTAAAATTATGAAATAAATTGCTTAAAATATAATTACAAAATGGGTAAATAGCTTGCTTTATTTGTTCAAAAGGACTATACTATACTTGTATAGTTTATTTAAATTTCACATTTTATGATGAAATTTTGCAATATTTGTGTATAAACGGAGCTTTATTGCGAGTTACAGCATAAAATTGAAAATTAAATCACCTTGATTTGCATACTCTTTTTTGCATATTGTCAGAATTTACGCCTATTGAGTTGCTCAAAGGCGCTTTTGGCATTTCTGTTTGCATACAGGATACAGTTTTGAGTAAAAAAATTATAAAAATATAAACCTGAAAGGGAATTTTTATGAAAAAAGAAAAAGACACACAGACATCGGCATCACACAAGATAATGACAGTGGTTGGTACAATACTGTGCATCATTCTTACACCAATACTGCTTATCAACCTTACACTCATTGCAAAAAGCTACATAAACCAGAACGAGGTTCCGTCTGTGGGTGGTTTCCTGCCTCTTATTGTTCTTACAGACTCTATGGAACCTGTAATTGACGGCGGCGACCTTATCATCTGTCACACAGCTGAAGCAGAAGAAATCAAAACAGGCGACATTATCGCATTTTTTGACCCTGCAGGCAACGGAACAAGCATTGTAACCCACCGTGTTCTTGAAATTGTGGAAGAAAACGGCACAATCAGTTTCCGTACAAAGGGTGACAACAACAACGCCGAAGATAAAATGCTTGTTCCACAGGACAAGCTGGTTGCAGTTTATAAAACAAGAATTGCAGGCGCAGGCCATGTAGCAATGTTTATGCAGAGCCCAACAGGCCTTATTGTATGTGTTGTTCTTCCAATTATTCTGTTTGTAGCATACGACGTTGTACGCCGCAAACTGTACGAACGCAAACGCGATGATGACACAGCAGCACTGCTTGCAGAACTTGAAGCATTAAGAGCAGAAAAAGCTGACAAACAGAATTAATTTGTAAATTGATTATTGCTGAAATTGCTGTTAAAACAGCAAATAAGGTGCTCTAGATGCCCTCTGCCTTCGATTTTTCGGGGGGGGGGTAGAACTTTATCTGCTATAAATATCGAGAGCATCTGTTGCTTGTTCGTTAATATGGAAACGTTCCCATATACATTGAACAAAATATAATCTGTGATGCGCGGGGTAATTACACCACCGCAGGCATCCTGTCTCCCTTTGCACAAGGTAGGCACAACAAAGTTTATTCTTCCCTCGGAGGCCACGATTCCGGGGAATGATATAAAAATGCCGCGGCATTCTCTGCGGGTGGTCATTCGTAAAGAATGTCCGGTAAAAAATTATCTCCCCGGAATTTAAGAATAGGGGAAGAATTTTTAGCAAGGGCGAAAGCCCGATAAGGAAAGGGGTTTTTCAGATTATGAAGAAAAACAGAATGATGAGACTGGCTTCCGGTCTTCTGGTAGCAGTCCTTATTACAACAAGCACAATCAGCGGCACTTTTGCGAAGTATACAACTGCTGACACAGCATCAGATGAAGCAAGAGTTGCTAAATGGGGCATTACAGTTATAGCAAAGGATAACGATGAAAATGACTTATTCTTGGAAAACTATACTGATG
The DNA here is from genome assembly GCA_015067215.1 of Oscillospiraceae bacterium. Taxonomy (GTDB): domain Bacteria; phylum Bacillota; class Clostridia; order Oscillospirales; family Ruminococcaceae; genus RGIG3102. The sequence goes on from SVMW01000011.1 coordinate 32,932, forward strand.
CGGTTTCATCCGTAGCTAATGAAGAAATTGTTGCACCTGGTACAAGCGGTACAATGACAGATATCGCAGTTAATGGTACACCAGAAGTGGATTTTAAAGCTACATATACTGCAGACTTAACACTTACCGGTTGGACAGTTGATGTGGATGGTGATCCAGCTACTCCAGATACAGAAGTATATTTCCCAATTGTAATTACTGTAAACGGAGATGAAAAAGCATTCACAGGTACAAAGCAGACTGAACTTGACGCATTTATAAGTGATGTTGAAGCAGCAATTGGTGGTGCGACAAAAACATATACAGCTGGACAGACTATTGCAGATACACTTGATGTTTCTTGGAAATGGGATTTCTCAGTAAATACTGATAAAGACATTAGAGACACAAGACTTGGTGATGCAGCAGCAGCTGGCAATGCAGCAACAATTAAACTTGAAGTTAATTGTCTTGTAGAACAGACCAACACAATCGACTAATATCCCGCTACATATTAGTTAAATCTTAAACGGATAATATATACCCGCTCTTGCCTGTCGTGGCAAGGCAAGGGCGGTTTTTCCGCTTTTTTTAAAACACACACTTTAAAACCTTTATCATCCAAGGGCCAAAAAAATGCTTTTGCATAGCGGTCAAACCCGTCAATGCAGGCAAACCAAGGCTCCTTCTGATGAGGGAGCTGTCAGCGCAAGCTGACTGAGGGAGAGAACTTAAAAAACTGAAACTGATGTTTATCCCACTGGCTTGTAAAAGGCAGGAAAGGCATTGACTGAAAAGTGTGGTTTTAAAAAGTGCGGAAAATTTTCAATAAGCGTAAAACACTCAAAGGACAAACTTGATGGATAAAAAACGAAACTCTAAACGCAGTTATCTTGTCTGGTTTGTTTTTCTGCTTACAATAAGCGTTGTGGCAACAAGCATTTTAACCACAATGCTTATGAACAAATATTACCTCGATGCTTCAGGTGCTATCAACATTGGCCCTACAAGCAGCGAAACTCATCAGCAGACAGACACACAGCCGGAACAGGACCCACAGAATACTGAAACTCAGGACACCACAGCACAGAACAACAGTGGTGTTGGTCCTGCTGCGACTAAAAAACCTTACAACCCAAGCTTCGAGGCAAGTTCCGACGGTGTTATCTGGTCAACCTACACCGAAGTTGACATCTTTAAAGCAAGCTATGCAAATGAAAACGGAGAAACCACCGTTAAAAGTGCTGACGGCACAAAACTTATTGCACCGGGCACCGAAAACACTTTTATTTTCAAACTCAGCAACAAGGGCGATGTGCCTATCGACTTTACACTTGATATAGATGTGTTTGTGGAACCTGCAGGCATTGAAATTCCTGTTGAAGCCAGGCTTCGCCGCTATGACGGCAAATGGATTTCAGGCGACAGCGACAGCTGGGTTTTTCCTCGCGGGCTTACACAGGCTTTCGACAAAGACACCCTTGGTATAGACCGATATTTCTACTATACGCTGGAATGGCGCTGGCCGTTTGATACCGACGACACACACGACACATATCTGGGCAACCTCTCCGCACAGGACGATGTTACCTTTAAAATTTTAATTCTTACAAATGCAACAGCAGCGGAAGACCCATCCCTTGCAGGCGGCATTAATATTCCTGACACAGGTGACGATTTCAGCTTTATCATCTGGGGTTCAGTTGCAATATGTTCACTTGTAATCATCATCGGTATCATCATCTTTATCCTGCTGCTTAAGCGCAGAGAAGATGACGAAGAGGAACAAAACTCTGCTGTGGAGGACACACAGATTGAAAAAGATTAAATTTAAAGGCATTTTAAGGCTGGTTGTGCTGGCTGTGTGCGGTGGTGTTCTGGGCTTGAACATTTACACCGCCAATGCAAGCAAACTGGTTGGGGACCATATGCCAATGCCGTTTGGCTTTGGCGGTGCCGTGGTTTTAAGCGGCAGTATGGAGCCTGCCCTCAGCGTAGGTGACCTTATAATAGTAAGCAAAGATAAACCGTATTCCGTACAGGACATAGTGGTTTATCAGCAGAACAACACCCTTGTGGTGCACCGCGTGGTTTCAATTGACGAAGAAACCATTGTAACCCAGGGAGATGCAAACAATGTTGCCGATTCTGCTGTGGAAAAATCTGCAGTAAAAGGCACAGTAATTGCGGTGGTGCCAATGGTTGGCAATGCAGTTAACTTTATAAAAACACCAATCGGCACAATTTTGCTTGTGGTTGCGGCAATTGCCCTTGTGGAACTTCCGCATCGCAGAGAAAAGCAGAAAGACGACGAAGAAAGACAAAAAATTATTGACGAAATAAACCGTCTTAAAAACATGTAACTGAAAGGAGCAGCAGAAATGACAAATACAAAACGCAGAAAACTGAATATACCGTTTTGTGTTGCAGTTGTTCTGCTGTTTTTAACTTTAGTGTCCATACATTTCACAAGCGGACTTTATGCAAGATATACTGTAAGTGACACATCTGATGACAGTGCACGAGCAGCAACTTTCGGTCAGATTACACTGACAGAAAAGGTTGACGGCGTTGTTGTGGACCCGTCATATACACATATTGTGGTACCGGGTGTGGATATAAACAAACAGGTACATGTGGATTTTACGGCCTGTGAAGTGGACACCTATGTGTTTGTGGTGGTTACCAAAACAGGTGACTGGTCAGTTTCCGCACCTGTTTATGACACATGGGCGGCAGGTACAGCAAGTGACGGAAAACCTGTGCTTAAATGGGAGGTTGGAACTTTGTGGGAAGGGCTTGAACCTTCAGGAGACGGCAGATATGTTTACTGCACATATGTGGATGCCAATAATGGCTTTTCTGCAGATTTTATAAAGGATAATGCTATTTCTGTCAACGAATTTGCTACAGAAGCAAATATTGAAAATGTCGGCAGTTATGGCCTTAAATTCAGCGCTGCCGCAGTTCAGGCAGGCGGTTTTGGTGATGCTTCTGACGCATGGCTTGCAATAAAAGATTCAGTAATTTAAACATCAAGGGGGAATTAGCTTGAAAAAGAGATGTATAGTATGGCTTTTGTGTATAGCTATGCTGTTTACAACAATACCAAGTGCTGCCCTTGATGTTTTTGCTTTATCATTGGACAGAGCACAGCGGACAGAGAAGACAGAACAGGTGCAGCCGTCTGTGTCACTTATCATGCTGGATAATACTATAACCAGCCATATCAACATGATACCAACAGATAAACGCACTGTAAGCGTATATTCTGACGCAGCGTTTATTATGTCATATCAATGGCAGATTCTTGCAGATGATGTGGAACAGAAATGGATTGATATTTATGACAAGACACAGCCGGAATGTGAAATCGGCTATGCTTTGGTGTCATCCGTACTGGACGAAAACAATAATGCTTACCTGAGATGTAAACTCAACACAGAAAAAGGTGAAGAGTATACATCTGTTTTGAGCGTTACTATATTTGAGGGAAGTGCTCCGGTTCAGAATATTGAATCGGAAACTGTTGTTTGTGAACAGATTGAACCAACAGCTGAGCCGACAATTGAACCAACAGTTGAACCAACAGTTGAACCAACAGTTGAACCAACAGTTGAACCGACAGCTGAACCAACAGTTGAACCAACAGCTGAACCAACAGTTGAACCAACAGCTGAACCGACAGCTGAACCGACAGTTGAACCAACAGCTGAACCAACAGCTGAACCAACAGCTGAACCAACAGTTGAACCGACAGTTGAACCGACAGTTGAACCAACGGTTGAACCAACAGTTGAACCAACAATTGAAGTTGTTGAAGAAGTTGAACAGCAGACAGAATCACAGCCTGCTGCAATGACTGTTATTGAAACAGACGAAAACGAAAACATAACTTATGCAGGCACAGAAAATGTACAGGCAGAGGAATCTGCAGATGACGCACAGATTATGGTTGCAGAAGAAACAGCGGGAGAATCTGTTTCTGAACAGGAACCTGTACAGCAGACACAGGACCCTGCTGCAGAGCAGCAAAACATAACAGTTTTCGATGAAATTGTAACTGAAGAAACAATAACACAGCCTGCTGTAAACGAAGAAATAACACCTCTTGCAGATGATGAATTTGTAACCATTACAATTAACTATCAGCGCAGACAAAAAGACGGTTTTGGCGGCGAAGATTATTTTGTGGAAGCATATAAATCTTACAAAGCAACCATTGTAAAGGGTACTTTGTTTGACCAGGATGTTTATTCCCCTGGTCTTGTAGGTTACAAGCCGTGGAAAAACAAGGAAGGCACAGAAGACGGGTCTGTCATTTCGTTTAACCGAGTAATAAATGAAAATGAAACAATAAACATTTATTACCTTGAAACAGAGGTTTATTATACAGTAAAATTCTTCTTTCAGAACATCAATGACGACTTTTATACAGAAGACCAGTCTCTGTTCTACAAAAGTCAGGCACCTACAAATACAGTATTTACAGATGAAGAATATGTAGAAAACCTTAAAACTGCAAAATCAGGTGTTATGACCGAAGCGGAAATTGATGAAATATTTGAAGGCTTTGCACCATTGTATCAGATTCCTGAAATGGTAGCGGCTGACGGCAGTACACAGTTTGAATGTTATTATGACCGCAGCTATTACACAATGAACTTCCTTCTTGAAGGCGGACATGGTGTAGACCCTATCTATGCCCGTTACGGAACACCGTTTATCGTTAATACTCCTGTGAAATCCGGTTATACATTTAACGGCTGGGATTTGTGTACAACAGATACAGACGCTGACGGCATACTTGATAAAGGTGACGGTGTAATTGACACTGTTTTTGCGACTATCCCGGATCAGAATGCCACATATGATGCGATATGGACGCCTAAAAACAATATTCAGGCAACAGTTGTTTACTGGCTTCAGGACCCTGATGCGAAAGTAAACTACGATGCTGATGCTGATAATGACGAATATGACTACTGGGGCAGTTATGTGCTGACCAACATGACAGCAGGTGCAACAGTAAATGGCATTAATTTTACAGGAAACTTTGCTACAGCACAAATCACAGATTCCAATCTTATAAAACATACATCCCTTAACAGTACAAAGACCAATGTAAGTACAGAAATTGATGGCGACGGTTCAACTGTTATAAATGTTTATTATGACAGAGATGAATATACCCTTAAATTCTACTATGCAATGGAAAATGTCACTGACAGTGAAGCGTATGTTATTGGTGGTTCAACCTGGTATTTTGGCGCGAGTGCCGGAATAGATAAAAAAGATGATGAGGTTGAACTTTTAAAACAGTATGTAGGCAATGGAGGACGCTCAGGCGACAGTGGCTTGTTGGCTAAAGATTCGGAAGGAAAAGTAGTTCTTCCGGAACTGAACAGCGCAGGCTTAAGCAGAAATTACACTGTAGATTTTGACACAACAACGGTAAAAGATGCTTATTACAATAATGACTCATATAAATTCCATTACATTTCATTTAAAGCAAAATACGGGGCTTATATAAAAGATAAATGGCCTTGTGATGTTTTTAATGAAGCCACTATGGCCAGTTATTATGGAAACAAAACTGATGGTGGAACATGGAGCAGTAACAAAGCTTATATGAGTGCATGGAATGGTGAATACAATGTATGGTATTCAAAAAATGAAACCAACCAGACAGTTAAAGGTAAGTATGAAATTTTGGACCACCAATTAATGTGGGAAGACGGTGAACCGGCAGACAGTACAATTGCATTTGCTTGTTTCTGGGAAAATGGTGATGACACCGGTTGGAGTGTACCAAGATTATGGATATATAACATATGGGTACCTGTCATAGAAGGTGAAACTTATATCAAAACCGAGTATCGTACAGTAAATGGAGTTAATTCTTTATATGGACTGATTGATACATATAATACTTGTGACAACAATACGGGTATTGACGACCAGACACAGGTTTCATTAAAAGGTTTTAATAAGGTTACAAAAAAAGGTACAGAAACAAGTATTCCATCGGGCACTTCGTATTTATCAGCACATATAGCGGATTTTTACTATTCAAGAATTTCATATGATTTAAAATTTGATAATAATGGTCAGCAGGCAGGAGATATAAAATCTGTTCCGTATAACAGCCCTATGGAGCAATATTATTTTGACGATAATACTGCTACCAAACTTACATATCCAAGTGGTTCATTTGAAGAAGGGGAACGCTATTTTGATGGCTGGTACACATCCCCTGGTTTTGCTGCAGTTACAGAATATGGTACATATTCTGAAGACGCGGACACCCAGTTTGACGGCAAAAAAATGCCGGACCACGACATGGTTCTCTATGCAAAATGGTCACCAAACACCTATACAGTAAGATTCTTTGATACAAAAGAAGACATGGAAGATTACACAGGAGGGGATAAAACAGTAAACAATACAGTGTTTACTGATATTGCCCATGGCAATGTTGTTGGTCAAAGTGTGCCATTCCCTGTCAGAAAAGACGGCGACATTCAGTTGCTGTGTAACGGCTGGTTTTATATGGATGGTGACAAAAGAATAGCATTCTCACCTCTGGAAACACCGGTTAAAGAAGACATGTATGTGTTTGCAGACTGGGGCAGTAATACGCCGCAGCCATATCATATTACATATGTACTGGCAGGTAACAAAAGCCAAAAAGTTGCAGATGATTCCAAGGGTTATGCTTATCTTGGTTCAACCCGTACATTTGCTGCAAAACTTGGCGACTATTTAAATCAGCTCCATCAGAAATACAATGTCAAATATTATCCGACTGTATCATCCCACTCCATCACTATCGAACGCGATGATGTTGATAATATTACACATAACAAATACCAGTTTGAATATGTATATGCTCCGTTTGTAAAATACAGAGTTGAGTACCGCGATAAAGAAACAAATAAGGAAATTGCAACAGCCAAGGAAGTTCTTGTTACAGACGGTGCGGCTATTGTCAGCGAAAGATATGTTCCTGTTATATACGATACAAATAAAATGTATGTGCCGGACTCCATGTACAAATCTCTGCCGCTGGTTGTAGAAGTGGATGCAGGCGGTAACCTGAAACACGAAATTCAGGAAATAAACGGTGTAGATGAAAAGGTTGCGATTTCTGATAAAAACGTAATAACTTTCTATTACAGCAAAATCGATACAAAAGCTTCCTATTATGCTGTTCATTTTATGATGGAAAAACTTGGTGCGACAGCTGACGAAAAAGAGCAGTATGCTATAGATGGTTCCGGCGGTTATGAGGCATCAACGTCAATTGTAGAAGGTATAGGAACTTACGACCAGAATATCGAGTTTAAACCACTTGAGTTTACAGGTTTTGACCTTATAAATAACAAAGGTATAGTTACAACTGTTGAAATTGATGGTGCTAATGTAACTGAAGTTGTTAAACAGAAAGATTTAGGGTTGAATGCCAATAGTAAATATGAGTTTAAGCTCGAGAAAAATGGTTCAGACCTGTATATTTTCTACAGGCGCAATACTTACAGCTATACAATAAAATGTGTAGATAATAACACAGGTAATACTATAGGTACTACACAAACAAAAACAGGGCAGTACGGTGCAACGATAACAGAGTCGGCACCGATTGTAAGCGGTTATACAATTCTTTCAGGGCAGGCTACCAAAACCCATACAATCAAAGATACAACGGACAGCGCTGAAATCAATGACATCGTTTTCTACTACAGTCCTGAACAGTGCGAAGTTGTGTACAATGTTGTAGACCAGGACGGCAACCCTGTTCCGCAGTCTGTTCTTGATTCAGTTGGCGCTGACAAAATGCTGGATAAGGAACGAGAATATATTTCCGGTCAGAGTACAGTTGAAGGTTCTATGCCTATACCTAACAACCTGTACGAATTTGTTGGCTGGTATACAACAGCTAAAGGTGAACCGGGCGATGAGGTAACAGCGGCCCATGGTACTGTGGATTCTGTCACAAATAAATTTGTTCCAGGCAAAACAAACCTTACCTATGGTCTTGATGCGCAGAACAAACCGCTTGTAAACAACTTCTACGCTAAGTTCAACAGATTGTCAGGGCCATTGAAAATTACAAAAAGTAATGCCGCAGACCCGACACAGGTGTTTGTATATGAAATAAAAAACAGTGATATCTGCATGTATGTTACGGTAACAGGCAACAGCAGTACAATGGTTTATGACCTGCCTTTCGGTGAATACAATATAACACAGGTCAGCGACTGGTCATGGCGTTATGAAAATGATGTTCAGGTTGTACAACACAACAGCGGAACACTGCAGGCACCGGAAAACGCAACACCTGTTATGTTTGGCGATGAACCAATTATAAAATTGATATACTGGCTTAATAAAAACAGTGCTGTTGAAAAGCATCCATAAAGGAGTGATGTAATGAAAAATAAAAAAGGTTTAAGCCTTGTTATAATTATTTTTGCTGTTGTCACTCTTTGTTGTTCTGCAATGGCGTTTATGGTTCACAGAACAGAACAGAAAACCAACAGCTTTACCAAGGCGGTTATTACCTGTGAGGTTGAAAAAACTGTTACAGACGGAAAACTGACAGGGATAACTGTTGAAAATACGGGCAATACAGATGTTTATATCAGGGTAAGGCTGATATCCAACTGGGTTGATAAGTATGACAATATTCTTGGTGTGGAAACAGAAGTACCGGATTTCACTGTAAATTCCAACTGGATAGCAGATGGTGTCAATGACACTTATTACTATAAAGCACCTGTTGCAGCAGGGATAAGTTCTGTAAACCTGCTTGGGACACAGATTGTCACAACATCAGATGCAAATGGCAACAAACAGGTAATAGAAATTTTTGCTGAAACAATTCAGGCAAAACCGTCTGATGCTGTTGAGGCTGCGTGGAGCTTTGTATATGTGGAAAACGGCAATCTGGCAAAAAGACTATAAATTCAATCTATAAATTATTAAAAAAACAGCCCATATTAATGTGGGCTGTTTTATGTTTATAACCGATTGAATTTGTACCGCAAAAGTGGTATACTTTGAAACATCCAAATGTCAAGAAAGGGCGGCAGAAAATGAATTACGCACAGATAAGAAAATACGATGTGGCAAATGGTGTCGGCATACGCACAACACTGTTTGTGTCAGGCTGCCATTTCAACTGCCCGGGCTGCTTCAACAAGGAATATCAGGATTTTTCATTCGGCAAAGTGTTTGATGATGACGAAATGCAGAAGTTTATTGAACTTGGCAAAAGTGAGAATATAAGCGGATACTCCTTTCTTGGGGGAGAACCGCTGGACCAGATTAATGATGACACTTTGCTGCGTACAGTAAAGGCAATAAAAACACAGACAGATAAAACAATATGGTTGTGGACAGGTCATATTTTTGAAAATCTCAGCGAAAAACAGCTGGAGATAGTAAAACACATAGACGTGCTTGTTGACGGCCCGTTTATTGAAGCGCAGAAAGATATGCGGCTTTTATTCCGCGGAAGCGCAAACCAGCGAATAATCGATGTACAGAAATCTCTGGCAGAAAATAAAACAGTTTTATGGGAGAATGAATAATGGCAAGAGGCTTTGAAATTGTAACAGACGAAAAAAGAAAACACCCGGGTGTTGAAATTAAACTGCCAACCCGCGGCAGCAGATTTGCAGTAGCATATGATATCTATTCACCTGTTGATGTTGTAATAAAACCAATGGAAAGGGGCTTTATCTGGACCGATGTAAAAGCATATTTCGGTGAGGACGAGGCACTGCTTATCAATGTGCGCTCATCAATGGGAAAACAGCCTGTGATTATCGCAAACAGTCAGGGCTGGGTGGAATGTGACTACTACGGTAACCCCGACAACGACGGCAACCTTGGTGTAAATCTGTTTAATCTCGGCACAACAGATTATGTAATAAAAGCAGGAGACCGCATTGCACAGTGTATGTTTGTAAACTATCTTACAGCTGACAGCGGCAACACCGATGCACAGCGTATGGGCGGCTTTGGTTCCACAAACAAATAAAAACAGGAGTATTGCACTGCAAAATGCAATACTCTTATTTTTTAATATAAATACTCTTTTTGTTGAGAAAAATATGCTATAATATAAAAAAGGCATTTGGTATATGACAATGAGGGATAATATGGTTGCAGGAAATCCGGACAAAATAGCGTTTATAATTGAAAAAGTCTCCGACTGGAGCAGCTGCGGATGCACAAACGGAATACTGTATCTGTATTTAAACGGCAAACAATACCCGCAGGAACTCAGGACGGTGACAATTGACGGGGAACTGTACAGTATGCTTAGCGGTAATTCTCCGCTTGTTGCAATGCCTGTAAACGAAAAGATTTTCAGCCTGTCACCTCAGCATACTGCAGAGTATATATATGAACTTGCCTGTGAAAATGGCAACTATACCTACAGTGTTCCTTTTCAGGAACTTGAAGATACGGGATATTATCTTTTTATGGTGTGCAGCAATAGCTGCTGCCGCTTTGTTCTGGCGCATAGTACAGGTGCTGACAGTGTTGATTATACAGATGAAATTGTAATTAGCAATAATGAACTCAGCCAGATAACAGATAAAATAAAAAAATTCAGAGAAAGTTTGATGGCATAAATTATTGCCGCAAGAGAAATAAATATGAAGATAGTTTTAGCAGGTATAAACAGTAAATATATACATTCATCCCTTGGGGTGTGGTATCTCTATTCTGCGGCAAAAGCTGCAGATACAGACCATACAGTAATTGTGTATGAAAGCACAATAAACAGCCATGTGGAAGATATAGTTGCGGATATTTACAGTCATAATCCTGATGTAGTGGGATTTTCCTGTTATATCTGGAACATTGAATATGTAAAGAAAATTACTGAAAACCTGAAAAAGATTAAACCTGACATCAAAATTTTCTTCGGAGGCCCTGAAGCAAGTTTTGACGCAGAAAATCTGCTGAATATAACAGATGCTGATTTTATCATAAAAGGAGAAGGTGAACAGGCATTTATAAATCTGCTTAAAGATGATTTCAAAGCCCCGCAAAAAGTTATTTCTGCTGCTGTAACAGATTATTTCAATCCGTACACAGAAGAATATTTTGACGCGTTAAAGGGCAGAATTGTCTATCTGGAAACAAGCCGAGGCTGCCCGTTTCATTGTGCGTTCTGTCTGTCAGGCAGGGATGAAAATGTACGCTTTTTTGATATGGATGTGTCAAAACAGAACATCCTTAAACTTGCAAACTGCGGTACACAGACGGTAAAATTTGTCGACCGCACCTTCAACTGCAATGACAAGCGTGCAAGAGAAATTTTTGAATTTATATATGAACAGCGCAAACAGGGGAATATTCCTGAAGATGTGGTTTTTCATTGTGAAGTGGAAGCCGACCTGTTTACACAGGAAACTCTGAACTACCTCAAAACTATGCCGAAAGGTCTGTTCCAGTTTGAAGCAGGGCTGCAGTCCTTTAACCCTGAAACTCTGAAAGGTGTGGACCGACGCCATAATATTGAACGCCTTGTGCACAATCTTAAAGAAATTGCACAGATGAAAAACATACATCTGCACATCGACCTTATTGCAGGACTGCCCTATGAAAATTATGACAGTTTTGCAAAGGGTTTTGATATGGCTTTTGAGATTGGTGCCGAGGTTATTCAATTAGGTTTTTTAAAACTGCTTAACGGTTCACCGCTGGCATCACAAAAGGAAATTCATGGTTACAGACACTGGTCCTATGCACCTTATCAGGTTGTCAGCAACAGGTATATCAGTTATGCTGAACTGCAGAAACTGCACACTGCTGAAGATGCGGTGGAACGCATTTACAACTCAAACCGTTTCCCGAATACATTGGCTTATATTTTGAAAACAACAGATATGTCCCCATACCGCCTGTTTTACGGCATGGGTGAATACTGCAAAAAAATTGGTCTGCAGCCTCCGTCATTGGACAACTATACTGCTGTTATGATTGACTATTTTGGCAGTCTGAATGGCGTGGACAAAGCACAGCTGCGTGATGAAATGGCAAAAGACCGTATAATTACCGACCGTACAGGCAAACTGTATCACTGTCTGCATGTTGCCGATGAGCGAATGAAATATATCCGTATTGCACTGAATAATGTGGATATGAATATATTTGAAAACCAGCGCGAAAAGGCAAAACAGGGCAAAATAGGTTTTGCTGTTCTGTACAGTTTTGGTGAAGAACAGGTTGTTCTTGCAGACTATACACAGCAGGACAAGGTGACAGGACATTATGATAATAAAATTCTGCCACTTGAAATATTTATGCCGAAAACAGATGAATAATTTTATGAAATTATAAATGGCAGTATTGTTTCTGCACAATTTTTACAAAAAATTACACCTTGAGATGAAGAGGAGAACATATATGAAATTGACATTGAAACAGGTGTATATGTTTGTGTCGGTTATTACATTGCTTACTGTAGTGTTTTTTATCCTTGGTGCTGTGTGGTCGGCATGGATGTACCTTGTGGCATTGTTTATGCTTGTAGCAATGCTGCTGTTGTGGACCCTTGAATGGCGCTGCCCAAAATGCGGCAGACATCTTGGCAGAATAAGCAAAATAAAATACTGTCCTCACTGCTCAAATGCACTCGAATTGCTGTTTTAAAGGGAAGGAGAGATAATATGCTGCATAAGATAAGAGCTTTTTTGAAAAATTTCATATTTGCCGAGATTGGTATCGGTGTGGCAAACTGTGTGCTTGAATATTTCAAATATCAAAAATACGGCCATCTTACAGCTGTTCCGCTGCATATGCGCCTTATGATAAGTATGGGGCTGACTTTATTGATTGTGGCAGCAACTTTTGCTGTATGGGCGATTATGGGATATGTGATAAAAAGAAAGAATAATGACTGATATGGAATGTACATTTGAAAATTTTAAAAGATTAAATATTGATACATCTTCCGTTGCTCTGGAAAATACAGAATATTTATATCCGTACTGGTGTTATCCGCTGAACAGCAAACCCATAGGGCTGGAGGGAAGTATTCTGTACTGTTTTATCGACGGATATGACGAGATGGTTTTTGCTTCAAACCCCGAAAGCTGTGCCGACAGCAATGTTTATCCGCTGGCGAAAAATTTTAAGGATTTTCTCCGGTTAATTGTTACCTGCGGTTCGGCAAATCCTGTTGAACAGATAGTGTGGATGTCAGAACAAAAATTTAAAGAACACCTTGCAGCAGAAATTATGGTACAGTCGGATACACAAAAAGAAGTACTGAACAAACTTAAAACAGCATTTAAACTTACAGAAATAGATAATCCGTATGAATATGTAAAAGAAGTTCAGCAGAACTTTGATGACAGCAGAATAACATACAGTGATGAGTATTATGACATTAAAGGTATAGAAAAGGCATAAAACAAAAAGGCTCTGAAATCATAGCATTTCAGAGCCTTTTTATATATTTAATTATTTACCGAATCCACTGCAGTAATCGCAGATGATTTTTTCCATATCATTCATTTTTGTAAGCATATCCTTTGCAAGTGCAACCTGACATTTTGTGCGGTCAAGGTTGTGCTCAGGATATCTGATGTTAAAATATAAATCTCCGTTCAGATAGTCTGCAAGAAAACGTGTTGCAAGTTCAACAGCAAGCACAAAGCAGCTGAGCGGTAAAGTTTCAATTTCTTCTTTTGTCATAAACTCTAAAGTTTCAGACAAAAAACCTTCTGTAAATGCACGGAATACTTCCAGGTTCAATCCTACATTTTCAAGATTTTTGCTGTCTTCTTCTTCATAGTTGGCAGCAAATCTGATTGCATCACCAAAGTCGTGTCCTAAAAGTCCGGGCATAACAGTGTCCAGATCAATAATAACAAGCGGTTTATTTGTATCAGGACTAAACAGAACATTGTTTATTTTTGTATCATTATGTGTTACACGAAGCGGCAGTTTTCCGGTAAGCTGCATATCTGTCATTTTGCATGCCTGTTCTTTTACAGCCAGCAGAAAATCAATTTCTTCCTGTACTTCTGCCACACGTCCCGCTTTATCTTCTGAAATTGCAGTGCAAAACTGTTCATATCTCTGGCGAGTGTTATGAAAATCCGGGATAGTTTCTATCAGTTCATTGCTGTTAAAATCTGAAAGGCAACGCTGGAAATCACCAAAAGCAGCACCTGCATTGTGCACAATATCCAGGTCATTCACCACATTGTATGTAACGGATGGTACATAGTTTGTAAGTCTCCAGAAGTTTTCACCATCCTGCACATATGTTGATCTTTCAGCGGTGTGGTGAAAATGCAAAGCAGTCTGACCGGGCTTCTTTTTGCGGATATATTCAGTAACCTTGTCTATGTTATCCATCAGCCCTTCCGGATTTCTGAAAGCATATGTGTTTACATTTTGTATCAGATACGATTTTGGACTGCCGTCAGCTCTTATAAAATTCACTTTATATGTTTTATTTACATTGCCTACCTGAATGGTTTCGTAATCAACATATTTATGTTCTATTCTAAAAAGTTTGCTTACTTCCTGCAGTTTGTTGTTCAAATCCATTTAATTACTCTCTTTTCTTTATACTGATACCAATAATGGCATAATCATACATAATACATTTTATACTGAAAATTGTGTACAGTCAATATTTGTGCTCTTTTTTGCTGATAGAAGATTTTTGCTGACTTATCGACAGTTGAAAGGCAGATAAGTATTTGATAGAATATATCTGAACTGGAAATCTGAATTTTTCGAAGAGTTTGATATAAATTGAAATTATTCAAGGAAAATAGGCTATGAAAAAACTATTTATAGTATTGGCGTTTATAATAATGCTTTTAAGCGGTTGTTCTGCTACACAACAGCAGCCAGTCAGTCCATATACCGTTATTGACAGCGTTCTTGGTAGTCGGACAGCAGGCGATGGCTGTGTGTACAAGTCAATACGTCACACAGATGGAACTCAGGCAATCGCAGTTATGGATATAAACAGCGGTACCAAGAAATTATTGAACGAAGAAACAGAACTAGGTATGGTAGAAGATTCATTTGGTGGTATTTTTTATACAAATGGTTTTCTTTATCGTATACTGAATATCGGAAATTATCAGGAAATAGAGCAATTCACTGCAGATGGCAAGTTTGTCACGGAGATTATCATTAACAATGATACTGAGTTTTGGATTGACCATTACCGTACCCCTGTTATATCGGACGGCGAAAAACTGTATTTTGACGGCAAGGTATATCATGACAGATGGGATGGCAGCAACGCCATATTGTCTTTTGACCCAACGACAATGACTATGGAAGCTGTTTATGAATTCGCTGAAGGCGACTTTATTATTGCAGGAGTATATAAAGACTGTTTTATTTTGAATTCAACGGTGCCAAACCCTCATCCCGGAGTTGATAAAGAATATATTCCTGTTGTGGAACTACTCAATATGAAAACTCTTGAACGTGAAATCCTGTTTGAAAACACTTATGAAGTTGAATACGCAGGAAATAAATGGTTTCAGCTTGACAGTGAACGTATCTACACAAGTTTCAGTTTTAATGATATGCCTGTTTATAACATAAGAACCAGAGAAAGAAGCACTTTGCCTGTCCATAATGAAGGAGATGGCTACTATTATGTGTTTTCGATAACTGAACCGGCAGACGACCGTACAATGGTGTGGACATCAGATAAAGATTATACAAAGCATAGCTATTATATGTACAATCTGAAGACCGGTAAAAAAACAGCAGTATATGAAAGTGCAGTATCAGGCAAAAAATATCCATCTATACTTGAATATGTAGACGGATATTATCTGGTTTCAATGGGATGGGAAACTATAACAGCTCAGAGCGGCAGAAAAGTTGATGAAACTATTTATGCGTGGATTAAAGCAGATGATTTGTATAATGGCAAAATGAATCTTGAATATATAACAAATACTGTAGAATATAAATAATCAAATATCATTTTACCGAACTGTTGTTATAAAAAATATACTGCCCTTCGTCGTTTTGGCGAAGGGCAGTTTCATATGCAAAAATCAGCGCTAAATGTAAAAGGGGATATTTGATTTTATACTTTCATTTACAGCAGATAAAACAAAAAAGCCATTCTGAACCAAAGCAAAATCTCCCGAATTACTTGGAAAAGGGGGAAGGTCAGCAAAGCTGACCAATAGATGATACATTGTTCAGAATGACTTGTTGTTATTGAAAAAGTGTTATTTGATAAGTGATTTGCCTGTCATTTCAACCGGCTGCTTTAAACCTAGAATATGCAGCATTGTAGGTGCAATATCAGCAAGCACGCCGTCTGTGTGCAGTTGGCAAGGGTAACCGCAAACGGTGAAAGGAACAGGGTTTGTGGTGTGTGCGGTAAACACACTGCCGTCATCATCAAGCAGTTTGTCTGCGTTGCCGTGGTCGGCTGTAAGCAGGAACACGCCGCCCATTTCCAGCGTTTTGTCCAGCACTTTGCCAACACATTCGTCAACAGTCTGCACAGCTGTTACAGCTGCGCTGAACACACCGGTGTGGCCAACCATATCGCAGTTTGCAAAGTTAAGGATAACAACATCATATTTGCCGCTGTCAAGGCGTGACAGCATTTCATCTGTCACTTCATATGCACTCATTTCAGGTTTAAGGTCATATGTTGCAACTTTAGGTGAATTAATGAGTGCTCTGTCTTCGCCTTCACTTACTGCTTCAATGCCGCCGTTAAAGAAGAAAGTTACATGAGCGTATTTTTCTGTTTCAGCAATTCTCAGCTGTGTTTTGCCCATTTTTGCAAGATATTCGCCAAGTGTGTTATTAAGACTCTGTGGCTTGAAGGCAATGTCAACATTTGGCATTGTTGCGTCATACTGTGTGAAACACACATAGTTAAGCAGCATATTGTTTTCTTTTCGGCTGAAACCGTCAAAGTCTGTATCTACAAGGCTTCTTGTAATTTCTCTTGCCCTGTCAGGGCGGAAGTTAAAGAAAATCACGCTGTCACCCTGTTTGATGTTGCTGTCAGGTGTGACAACAAAAGGTACAGTAAATTCGTCAGTAACTTCGTTTTTATAATTTTCTTCCAGTTTTGCAGCGGCGTCTGGACAAACTTCGCCTTCGCCGTAAACAAGTGTTTTGTATGCTGTTTCAACGCGGTCCCAGCGTTTGTCACGGTCCATAATGTAGAATCTTCCGTGTACTGTGCCAATTCTGCCAACACCTGCTTTTTCCATTTCGGCAGAAAGACTGCGCAAAAAGTCTGCACCGCTTGTAGGGCTTACGTCGCGGCCGTCCATAAACGGATGTACAAAAACTTTGCTTACACCCATTTTTTTGCACATTTCAATAATTGCAAAGCAATGTTCAATATGGCTGTGAACACCGCCGTCACTCATAAGGCCCATAATGTGAACAGCTTTGCCATTTTCTTTTGCTTTGGAAATTGCTTTTGCCAGAGCTTCATTGGTAAAAAAGTCGCCGTCACTTATGGATTTTGTAATTCTTGTAAGTTCCTGATAAACAATTCGGCCTGCCCCCATGTTTGTGTGGCCAACTTCGCTGTTACCCATCTGTCCGTCAGGCAAGCCGACGGAAAGTCCGCTTGCACCCAATGTTACAGTAGGGTATTTTGCAAAAATGTCATCAAGTCTTGGTGTTTTTGCTGCATAAATGGCATTGCCTTCTGTTTTATCGGTGAAGGCGTAACCGTCCATAATACAAAGTACCAATGGTTTTTTCATCTGAAATACCTCTTATTCTGCGCTTTCAACAATTGTGCTGAAGTCTGCGGATTTAAGGGAAGCACCGCCGATAAGGCCACCGTCGATGTTTGGCATGCTGAGCAGTTCTTTTGCATTGCCGGCATTCATGCTGCCGCCGTACTGAATTGTAACTTTCTGTGCACACATTGGGCAGAAAAGTTCGCCAAGCAGTTCTCTGATGTAACCGCAAACTTCTTCAGCCTGCTGTGCAGTTGCTGTTTTGCCTGTGCCGATTGCCCATACAGGTTCGTAGGCAATGATTGTGCTGTGCAGCTGTTCTTTTGTGAAACCTGCAAGACCTTCGGTAATCTGGGTTTTGATAACATCTTTAGTGATGTCTTTTTCGCGTTCTTCAAGGTTTTCGCCAACACAGATAATTGGTGTGATGCCGTTTTCGTGGCAGGCGAGAGCACGCATATTTACAGTTTTGTCTGTTTCGCCAAAATACTGTCTTCTTTCGCTGTGACCGATGATTGCATATTTGATGCCAAAGCTTTTCAGCATATCGGCACTGATTTCACCTGTGAAAGCACCGTTTGCAGCCCAATGGCAGTTCTGTGCACCGATTTCGATAATGCTGCCTTCAGCTGCTTCTACAGCTGCACCGATATTGATTGCAGGCACGCAAAGCAAAACTTTGCAATCTGCATCTTTGATAACTTCTTTCATTTCGCCGATAAGTGCTTTTGTTTCAGCGGCGTTTTTGTTCATTTTCCAGTTGCCCGCAATAACAACCTGTCTTTTGGATTTATCCATAATATTCTCCTTGATTGCGGCAAAGCCGCAAATGTATTTTAATCAATAATAGCGGCAGTATAGGGTCTGCCGCTATCAGTATTTTTATTATAATGTCGATGTTGTCACATTATTCTTTGTCGTTGAGTGCTGCAATGCCAGGAAGTTCAAGACCTTCAAGGAATTCAAGGGAAGCACCGCCGCCAGTGGAAATATGTGTCATTTTGTCTGCATAGCCAAGCTGTTCAACTGCAGCTGCTGAGTCGCCGCCGCCAATGATGGAAATTGCACTGCTTTCTGCAACTGCTTTTGCAACTGCTTTTGTGCCAACTGCAAATGCTTCAAATTCAAATACACCCATTGGACCGTTCCATACAACTGTTTCAGCATTTTTGATTGCATCGCTGAAAAGTTCTACGGATTTTGGACCGATGTCAAGGCCCTGCCAGCTGTCAGGAATTTCACAGGAAGGAACTGTCATATATTCAGTATCTTCTTTAAATTCTTTGCCTACAACTGTGTCAACAGGCAACAGCATTTTTACGCCTTTTGCTTCTGCTTTTGCCATAAGTTCTTTTGCAAGTTCAACTTTGTCATCTTCGCAGATGGAATTGCCAACTGTCCAGCCTTTTGCTTTAAAGAATGTGTAAGCCATACCGCCGCCGATAACAAGACTGTCAACTTTATCGATAAGGTTTTCGATAACGCCGATTTTGTCGCTTACTTTAGCACCGCCGAGGATTGCAACAAATGGTCTTGCAGGGTCGTTGAGAGCTTTGCCCATAACGTCGATTTCTTTCTGGATAAGATAACCGCAAACTGCAGGCAGATAATCTGCAATACCGGCTGTGGAAGCGTGTGCACGGTGTGCTGTGCCAAATGCGTCGTTTACATAAATTTCTGCAAAATCAGCAAGAGCTTTTGCAAATTCAGGTGCATTTTTTTCTTCTTCCTTGTGGAAACGGAGATTTTCAAGCAGCATTACATCGCCGTCTTTAAGAGCAGCAACTTTTGCCTGAGCATCTTCACCGATAACATCTTTAGCCATAACAACTTCGCAGCCAAGAAGTTCGCTGATTCTTACAGCAACAGGAGCAAGGGAGTATTTCATATTGAATTCACCCTTTGGTCTGCCCATGTGGCTGCAAAGAATAACTTTTGCACCGTTTTCTTTAAGATATTTAACTGTTTTCAGTGCTTCACGGATTCGTTTGTCGTCTGTGATAACGCCGTCGCTCATAGGAACGTTGAAGTCACAGCGAACAATACATTTTTTGCCGCTGACATTGATATCTTCTACTGTTTTTTTGCCTAAACCAGCCATAATAAAGACTCCTTTTTAACTTTTAGTGTATAAGTTTATATTGAATAATATAATCCATATTTTTTAATGCATTTTTATTATATATAAAATTATATTTATTTTCAACCTTATAAATTCTTTTGCAACAAATTTGTAGCAAAAACATAGAACGACAACAAAAATGAATATATGTTAATTTTTTAACGACGGATTTACTGCCGGAACATCCTGCACCATTTTTACATATAATGGCATAAAAGCGAAAGGGGATAACTATGGCAAAAATATTTGTTTATGATACGCAGCAGAATACACTGCAGACATATTACCGTGAAGAAAACGATTTTATGCCCTACAATACCAACGGAACAATGCGTGTAAGGGAGTTCCGTGGATCGTCAGATTCCAGTGTACTGTGGACAACTCGTCAGGCAATGGAAGCCTGGAACAGAACACGATCCGCTTACGGAAACCCGATTCCGTTCCGCTATGCTTTCAAAAGAATATGGGAGGGCGGACACGGGCTTATGAGTCAGCACTATGCAGGAATATCTTTTGATGTAGGTCAGGCACTTAGTGCTTCACAAAGACGGAATATTTACAATACGGCCAGAAATCTGGGGGTATGGGGATATGTGGAGCCTTTATCGCTTACGCCTACCTGGGTGCATTTTGACCGCCGTTACGGCAGACCGGCCTGTTCAACGGGATACAGCACGCTTCGAATGGATTCCCGCGGATGTTATGTACTTATATTGCAGGATGCACTTAACACACTTGGTTATGCAACTGCAGGACTTGACGGACGCTTTGGCCCTGCAACTTATCGTGCAGTGCGTAATTTTCAGGGAGATTACGGTCTTGCCCGTGACGGAATTGTAGGCTGTGCAACCTGGGAAAAACTGTGCAGCAGGGTAAAAGGCAATGGTTCTTCCTCCACAACAGTGGACCCGTAAACATATATTCACATTTACAGATTTATAAAACTATGTAAAACAGATGTCTGCCACGGGACAGACATCTGTTCAATTTTATGAATGTTCAATTGCACTTACAGGGCATTGTTCCTGTGCTTTAAGGGCACACTGCATAAGTTCGCCGTCAACCTCACCTGTGACAGCCTGCGCCACACCTTCATCGTTCATGGAAAAAACTTCACTGCATAAAGAAGGGCACAAACCGCAGCCTATGCAGTCATCATTTACAAAAAATTTCATAATGCCTCCAAAATCTAAAGTAGTACCGTTTAAGGTTATCTATATTATGACGACTGAATGGCGTTTTATTCTTCATGGAGGAAAACAGACGGCGATACAAATTGCAATCAGTTTATATCAGATGAATAAAGCTTATAAAAACAATCCAGAGAACCGATATAATTATCGTTCCAGGGTTTGTTTCTGCCGCAATAGTGCACAATTGCACTGTTTTGCTGCACCCATTCAAAGTCCACATCGTTTTTTATACTTTTGACAGACAGCAGCATTTTTTCGGTCATATTGTAAATATATGGGTCGATTGTCATTATTTTATCACAGTAAACTGCACTTATAATGTCCTGGTCAGGCAAAAACAGAATGTGTCTGTTTTTTTCAATATAGCTGAAAACTTCATCAAGGTTCTGTTCTCTGCGCAGAAGAGCAATGTTCATAAGCATAACACCGGAGTTGATGTATGGCCCTTTTGAATCCATCTGCAGCCGTATCTCATTAATTTTCTGCAGAGGTTTACCCACATGGCTGGCAGCTGCAAAATAATTGTCCCCTAAATTGGTGTTGTAAAGTTTATCCAGAGGTTTCAGAATTACAAGGTCGGGGTCAAGGTACAGTATTCTGTCCACACAGTCGGGAAGAAATTTTGCTGCAAAAATGCGATAATACATTTCGTGGGGATATCTGTCTGTCACAGGTGCATTTTTGAGCATGGAGTCATCAATTTTTATATTGTGTAGATTATAGCTGTCGTCCGGAACTTTGCTGCGGATGTATGAAAAATCGGTTTCGGAAAGGGATTTGTTTACAGCATATATTTCAAAATGTGTGCATGGGTTACACTTGATAAGTGACCGCAGCATTACACAAAGAGGGCGCACATAACCGCTGTTAAGGGTAACAAGAATATTCAAAATTATTCTCCTTCCGGTTTCAAATGAGGCAAATATAGTATTCTTTTATGAAAAAACTGTGTTTTACACAAAGTTTTCTCTGAAATTTCTCATTTAAATCATTTTTATACCTGTATTTGTGTATATAAAGATAATAAAATATTGATATTTTTTTGTTGGTATAATATAATTAAATTGTGAATTATCGTTAAAAAATGGCAAAATATTGATGTGGGGTAACAAAATGGCTTTGAATTTACAAGATTATTGTTATTGTAAATTCCCTGTTGATGAACACGGGGAAAAGACCATATATTGTGATCACAGCGGCATAAATATTTTTTTGGTTTCATCCGCAAGGTGTATCGTTCACTGGAAAGACAAAAGTATAACAGTCAACACAGGGGAAATCGTATACGCCACAGGAGAAACTACAGTAGATGTGCTGACAGAAGGTCATGTTATAGGCATAAATATCAGTGGGATAATAGCACAGAAATTCTGCAAGGAATTTTCGGGTGCTTTTGTTACCAGCGGTGTTTTTGCGCCTTTCCTGCCTCAGCAGATTATGCAGATAGTTGCAAACTACGACACAATGTCAGAAAGTTATCTGTGCAATGTGGCGTTTGAAATTATAAACACCCTTAACAGCACCGACAAAAAAAGTGTTGTGGCTTCCAAAATTGTGGCACAGGCAGTTTCTCTTATCAAACAGAACTACTCAACTGTTTACGGTGTGGAGGAACTTGCGGAAAATCTCAATGTGTCAAAGAGCCACCTTGTGCGTGAGTTTTACAAATATACCGGTGTCACACCCGGCAAATACCTTTCCAATGTAAGAATTGAAGCGGTAAAACAAATGCTGGTGGAAACAAACCTTTCTCTCAATGCAATTGCCATCCGCACAGGTTTTTCAGGTGATAATTACCTTTGCAAGGCTTTTAAAAAGGCAACAGGGGAAACCCCTATGGCATATAAGACTAAAATTCTCAACAGCCAGTATCTGCCAAACCAGATAAGCCTGAAGGTAGACCCTGAACTTTACTACTGAAAAATAATCCCGACAGTATTTCTGTCGGGATTTTGTTTTATATGCTGCCAAGCTGCGTGCCGGGAAAATAATGGGCAAGAATTTCTGTGTAGTTTTTGCCCTGTTGAGAAAGCTGATTAGCACCAAACTGGCTCATACCCACACCGTGCCCGTATCCCTTGGTTGCAACAGAAAACTGATTGTCATCATAAAAAATCATAAAGCAGGATGAATTAAGTTCAAAATATTTTCGGAAATCCCTGCCAAGAATCTTAACACCGTTCACTTCTACAGTATCAACATAACCTGATTCATTATATACAATATTTCCTATCCAGCTTTCAGGTGCAGCCATATCCAGATTTATCCCTGAAAAAGAAGTCATAAAACGGTCATACATCTCCTGAACAGTAAAATTTTTTACCTTAAGGTAATTATCGCTTAAGGCGTCTGCGCTGCTTTCCACTATTGTAAGGTAATCAAGCGGTGCGCCCCATTCGGCATCGCTGCTCTGTGTTTTTCCGCATGATACAGCATAATAGGTTGTCAGCGCAACCTCTCCGTCACAGGTGAGAATAAGGTTTTTTACTTCATCGGCACATTTCAGGAATTTATGGTAATTATCGTCAAAACTTAGTCCCCAGTATTCCTGAAGCCGTTCCTTGGAGGCGTATTTCTGCATATATCTTTCATCAAAACTGAGGTTAAGGTCATCGTGGGGCACTCCGTTCTGCTTGCAGTACAGATAATAACTGTGACAGGCAATCATCTGTGCTTTTATTGCCTGCATTTCATAGGAGGCGGGCATTTCGCAGGCGGCACTGCCTACAAGAAAGGACACCAAGTCCATCTCTTCCAGTTCGTGTGTTTCTAGGTTGTATAAAGTATAGGTATTGTCAGGTGTGCTGTTCTGAAAAAAATTGTTGTTATCCTGCACAAAAGGGTCGGTTTGTTCTGCGACGGCATCTTCACTGCCTGCATGTCCTGCGGGAGTGCGGTAATAAATGTGATAATAAACTACAGGTAAGGATATATTTATTGCAGCAAGCAGAACGAACACGCTTATAAGATTTTTCATAGATGTCCTCTTTATGTATAATTCTTTAACTTTTACTTACAATTCAAAAGGATTGTTGCCTTTTAAATCTATTTGGTATACAATACATACTATGAAATTAAAGATTAAAATATGATTTTAAGGTGCAGTTATGACAATAGGTTTGATGGTTCTTATCGGGCTGCTTTCTGCAGGTATACTTGTGGGAAGAGTTTATGAAATACTGAAGCTTACAGATGAAACAACAGGTTTTTTTCTGTATAAAGGTATAGTATTTAATCCGTATATATTAATAATTTTTATCATTATTACTTTATGCTGTACTGTGCTTGTTCTGGGCAGCTGCAAAAACAGCAGGCCGTTTTTTTCACAGTCATCAAAACTTATAGCTGTTGCGGCAGGCGTAATGTTTGTCATTTATGGTGTAATGTCTGTTAAGAGTGCTGCTTTTGCACCGTTTGTAATTGCGGGAGGAGCAGCGTTTGTAATAATCGGTACAGCAGGGCTGAAAGCAGACGCAGGCATAGCAGATGCAGCAGCTGTGGTGCTCAGCATTGTGTTTGCGGCAGGGCTTTGCCTTGATGTGATTATATTTAATGTAAATACAATAAGTAATATTGATTTTACAAAAAATGCTTTGTCATATATTGCAGTGTCATTGCTTATGCTTTCTGTAATGAAAAATGTTTATTCTCCTTCAGCAAAAGCAAAAATGTTTTTGTTTGCAACAGGAATAACAGCATTTATGTTCTGCGGAGTTATGCATGTTGCAGATATAATTGCCATGGCGGCTAAAGGTCAGGCTGTGCTGCCGGACTTGTTTTTACATGCAGGGTTCGGTTTTGTAGGGTTCTTTGCCTTTGACAATGCGGTTTCTGTTATGTCAAAAAAGGTGCAGCAGGCGGCATCTGAAAGCGAAAAAACGGCAGAACAGAATGCTGATGTGTACAAAGCTGCAGAAAAACAGCATGAGATACCTGCTGCAGCTAAAACCGGAACAATATTCGGTATACAGGCAGACAGTCAGTCTGTAAAACAAAAGGAAATAGCAGAATTTTTCCGCAACAGCACAGATAAAACACAGGAAACGACTGTGGAAACAACAAATAAAAGGATGGTGTTTACACGTACTTCGGCAGATAAAAAAACAGCACCATCAAAAGACGGCGGAAAAGTTGTTTACAAAAAACCGAAAAATTGAATTTTTTATGAAAAAAGCATTCCGCTGTATTATTTCAGCGGAATGTTTTTTGTATTTTTTTGTATTATTTTGATAGTTTTTTATATCATTATAAGTATAAATAATGTGCAAATGCTATAAAAAGTATCGAAACTATTGATTTTATTTATAAGGCATTGAAAACGATAATAAAATGTTATAGATAACTTAAATTATATATATTGTACAAATCGAAGAAAAGTTATATAATGTTTGGTAAGAAAGTCTGTAATAAGGGATAATTGTACCTTTTTTCAGTTAAATCTTAAAATATTAAAAACAGGAGGCAGAAAAATGAGAGAAATAAATGCACAGGATATCACTGCTGTAGTTAAAAAGCTTTGTATGGAAGCAAACTACTATCTGCCAGAAGATATCCAGGACAAAATCTGCAAAGCATGTGACAGCGAACCATGGCCACTTGCTCAGAGCATTTTGGGTGTAATTAAAGAAAACTACGAAATCTCTCTTGAAAATGCAGTGCCAATCTGTCAGGATACAGGTATGGCTTGTGTGTTCCTTGACATTGGTCAGGAAGTTCATGTAAACGGCAACATTGAAGATGCTGTTAACGAGGGTGTAAGACAGGGTTATGTAGAAGGCTGTCTGAGAAAATCAGTAGTTAAAGACCCACTCGACCGTGTTAACACAAAAGACAACACACCAGCTATGATTTACTACAATATCGTTCCTGGTGACACATTTGATATTATGGTTGCTCCAAAAGGTTTCGGCAGCGAAAATATGAGCCAGATCAAAATGCTCAAACCTTCCGATGGTCTTCAGGGTGTTAAAGACTTCGTTATCAAATGCGTTGAAGATGCAGGTCCAAACCCATGCCCACCAATCGTTGTTGGCGTAGGTATCGGCGGCACATTTGACAAAGCAGCATATCTTGCTAAAAAAGCTTTGATGAGAAGCACAGACGAAAGAAACGCAGACCCATTCTATGCTGATTTGGAAAAAGAACTTCTTGAAAAAATCAATGCATTGGGCCTCGGTCCACAGGGTGTTGGCGGTAAAAACACAGCTTTGTGTGTAAACATCGAAAAACTCCCTACACATATTGCTGGCCTGCCAGTTGCAGTTAACATCAACTGCCACGTAACACGCCACAAACACGCAAGCTTATAAGGAGGAGAAATACTATGGTTAAACATATCACAACTCCGCTTACATACGAAAAAGTTAAAGACCTTAAATGCGGCGACAATGTTATGATTTCCGGTGTTATCTACACATCCCGTGACGCAGCTCACAAACGTCTTGTAGAAGCACACGAAAGAGGAGAAGAACTTCCATACGATGTACGCGATACTATCGTTTACTATGTAGGTCCTGCTCCAGCTCAGCCAGGTCAGGTTATCGGTTCTGCAGGTCCAACAACTTCCTACAGAATGGATGCTTACTCTCCAACAATGATCCGTCTCGGCCAGCGCGGTATGCTTGGCAAAGGTAAACGCAGCCCAGAAGTTATTGCAGCAATGAAAGAAGTTGGCGCAGTATACTTTGGTGCTATCGGCGGTGCAGGTGCACTTCTCAGCAAATGTATCAAAAAAGCTGAAGTTATCGCATACGATGACCTTGGTGCAGAAGCTCTCCGTCGTCTTGAGGTTGAAAACCTCCCAGCTTTCGTTATCATCGACAGCGAAGGCAACAATCTTTACGAACTTGGTCGCAAAGAATATCTTGAATTTGCGAGCAAATAAATTTTAAGCATTTTAACATTTAAGTTAAATATTAAAGTGAGGTAGAAAAAATGGAAAAGAAAAAATTGGTTATCGGCGTTATCGGCGCTGATGTACATGCTGTAGGTAACACAATTTTGA